>NZ_JBIAHA010000009.1:0-273446 GCF_042870175.1 Streptomyces sp. NPDC006643
CGTGATCCCACCCGGCGACATCGACGAACTGCACCGCGCGGGCGCCGCCGCCGTCTTCCCGCCCGGCACGGTCATCCCCGACGCCGCGAGCGACCTCCTCACCACACTGGCCGCCGCACTCGGCCACGAGCGGTGAGCCGGTGGCCCCTCGGAACACCCCCGACATCGACGCGTATGCCAAAGGCGTGCTCGACGGCTCCCGTTCGGCCGTCGCGCGCGCCATCACCCTCGTGGAGTCCACCCGCGCCGACCACCGGGAGCTTGCCCAGCGGCTGCTGACACAGCTGCTGCCGTACTCCGGCGCGGCGCGCAGGATCGGCATCAGCGGTGTGCCCGGCGTCGGCAAGTCGACCTTCATCGACGCACTCGGCACGATGCTCACCGGCCTCGGTCACCGGGTCGCCGTCCTCGCCGTCGACCCCTCCTCCAGCAGGACGGGCGGCTCCATCCTCGGCGACAAGACCCGTATGGAGCGCCTGTCGGTGGACCCGGCCGCGTTCGTGCGGCCGTCACCCACGGCGGGCACGCTGGGCGGTGTCGCCAAGGCGACCCGCGAGACGATCATCGTGATGGAGGCGGCGGGGTACGACGTGGTGCTCGTCGAGACCGTCGGCGTCGGCCAGTCGGAGACGGCCGTCGCCAACATGGTCGACTCCTTCCTGCTGTTGAGCCTCGCCCGCACCGGCGACCAGCTCCAGGGCATCAAGAAGGGCGTGCTGGAGCTGGCCGACCTCATCGCCGTCAACAAGGCCGACGGGCCGCACGAGCGGGACGCGAAGTCCGCCGCGCGTGAACTCGCGGGCGCGCTGCGGCTGATGCACCCCGCCGACGCCGCGTGGACACCGCCGGTGCTCAGTTGCAGCGCCCGTGAGGGGACCGGGCTCGACACGGTCTGGGAGCGGCTGGAACAGCACCGGAAGGTTCTCGACACCAGCGGGCGCCTCCGGCGCAAACGGAGCGACCAGCAGGTCGACTGGACCTGGTCGATGGTCCGTGACCATCTGCTCGACCGGCTGCGGAGCCACCCGGGCGTACGCCGTCTCGCTCCCGCGCTCGAACGGGAGGTACGGGAGGGCTCGTTGACGGCGACCCTGGCGGCCGAGCGGATCGTCGAGGCGCTGGACCTGCCGGCCGAAGAGACCGAGGACGGGGCACGATGACGCGGGACGAGACCGTACTCGTACGGCGCGAGGGACGGGACGGCCGCGTCGGACGGCTCACGCTCAACCGGCCACGCGCCCTCAACGCCCTCACCCACCCCATGGTGTCGCGCGTCGACGCCGCCCTCACCGACTGGGGGAGCGACCCCTCCGTAAGGACGGTGGTCATCGACGGCGCCGGGGAGCGCGGGCTGTGCGCGGGCGGCGACATCCGGGCCATCTACGAGGACGCGCGTACGGGCGGCGCCGCGTCACCCGCGTTCTGGCGCGACGAGTACCGGCTCAACGCCCGCGTCGCGCGGTACCCGAAGCCGTATGTCGCCCTCATGGACGGCATCGTGATGGGCGGCGGCGTGGGGATCTCGGCGCACGGCGACGTCCGGATCGTCACCGAACGCTCCCGGGTCGCCATGCCGGAGACCGGCATCGGCCTCGTACCGGACGTGGGCGGCACGTATCTGCTCGCCCGCTCGCCCGGCGAACTCGGCACACATCTCGCCCTCACCGGCGCGGCGGTGGGCGCGGCCGACGCGCTGCTCTGCGGCCTCGCCGACCACTTCGTCCCGTCCGGAGACCTGCCCGCCCTGGTGGCCGAACTCGCCTCCACGGACGCCCCGGTGGCCGTACGGCACCACGCGACGGCGCCGCCCGGGGGCGAACTCGCCGCCGACCGCGAGTGGATCGACGCGTGCTACACGGCGGACTCCGTGGAGGAGATCGTGGACCGCCTCTTCGCGAGCGGCCACCAGAAGGCGAAGCAGACGGCGGAGACGATCCTCACGAAGTCCCCCACGGCCCTGAAGGCGACGCTGGCCGCCGTACGGCTGGCGCGGCGCCCGGGGACGCTGGAGGAGGTGCTGACGGCGGAGTACCGCGCGTCCTGCGCGGCGCTGCGGACGCCGGACCTGGTGGAGGGCATCAGGGCCCAGGTGATCGACAAGGACCGCACGCCGCGATGGTCCCCGGCGGAACTGTCCGCGGTCACGGCGGCGGACGTGGCCCGCTTCTCGGCGGTGCCGGCGGGCGGGGACCTGGGGCTGGGTGCGCCGCGCAGGCCCTGAACGGTGTCCTCGCTCCCGGTCCCGGCCTACACGGCCTGAGCAGTGGTTACCTAACCCACCGGCTCCGGTATCCGGTCCTCCGCAGGACTCTCCTGCCGGGCCGGGCCCGGACGCAGCCGGTGGCGTTTGCGCCACGCCACGATCGCCGCCGCCATTCCCGTCAGCACGATGAATCCCATCGCGACCAGGAACGCCGGTGACGTCGGCGACCCCGCCTCGCTGCCCGCCACCACATACGCCGCCGTGTTGGGGATCGTGCCGAGCCCCGTCGCCAGCAGGAACGGGCCCCAGCCCATGCGCGACACCGCCGAGACATAGTTGGCCGCCTGGAACGGCACCCCGGGGAAGAGCCGGATCGCCATCATCGAGCGGAAGCCGTGGGTGCTCAACTGGTGGTCGGCCATGGTCAGCCAGCGGCCCCGCAGCAGCGGGCGCAGCGCGTCCTGGCCGAGGAAACGGCCCAGACCGAAGGCGATGCCCCCGCCCAGCACCGTGCCGGCGACCGCCGCCGGGAGGCCGAGTTGCGAGCCGAACAGCGCGCCCGCCGCGAGATTCAGCAGTGGGCGCGGCACAAAGGCCGCCGTACAGACGCCGTACGCCGCCGCGAACAGCACCAGGGCGCCGCCGCCGCTCAGTTGGGGCCAGCCCGCCGCGATGATTCTCTGCGGCTCGTAGACCAGCACCGCGGCCCCGGCGGACGCCAGGAGGACCACGAGGAGGGAGAGTCTGGACCAGGGTGAGAGCAGCACCCTCGTACAGCGGACCGTGAGGCCGGGGGACGACCTGTCGACAGGGTCGAGCATGCGGGGAGACTAACCGACGAACAGATGTGATTGTCGTCAAGAACCGGGAGACAACTGCCACTCGGCCTCCTCCCGTTCCGTCCACAGGCCGCCCCGCGTTGTCAGTGGCTGCCCCTAACCTGCACGTCATGACCCTCGCACCGCCGCCCAGCGATCTCGCCGACACCGTCCTGGCCCGGCTCACGGCCGGTTACGTCACAGCCGCCGATCCGGCACGGGCCGAGCGGTCCGCCGCGTACTTGAAGGGCGTCGCGCCCTTCCTCGGTATCCCCACCCCCGAACGCCGCGCGCTGTCACGGCGGGTGCTCGACTCCCTGCCGTGTCCCGACGAGAAGGACTGCGCGGCCATCGCGCTGCGCTGCTGGGAGCTGCCCGAGCGGGAGTACCGGTACTTCGCGATCGACTACCTCCGGCGCCATGTCGCGCGCCTGTCCTCCGGCTTCCTCCCCGTCGTACGGCAACTCGTCTCCACGGACCCCTGGTGGGACACCGTCGACCTCCTCGCCGCCCATCTCGCGGGCGGACTGGTCGCCGCCGACCGCCCACTGGCGAAGGAGATGGACGCCTGGATCGAGGACGAGAACCTCTGGATCGCCCGCACCGCGCTGCTGCACCAGCTCACCTACAAGCAGTCGACCGACACGGAACGGCTGTTCGGCTACTGCCTGAAACAGTCGGGTCACCGCGACTTCTTCATCCGCAAGGCGATCGGCTGGTGCCTGCGCGAGTACGCGAAGACGGACCCGGCGGCCGTCCAGGACTTCGTGGCGAGCGCCCGGGACCGGCTCTCCCCGCTCTCCGTGCGCGAGGCACTGAAGCACTTCTGAGCCCCGGCACCACCAGGCGGAAAACCGGTCGACGTCCCGGCGCCCGTCGGACATCATCAACGGCATGTTCCGGTACGCCTTCCACACAGCGCCGTCCGCAGTCGCGGACGCGCCGAAGGCTGCCGCATTCCTCGCAGCGCACGCCGAAGCAGCAGCGGCAGCAGCCGCGGCGGCGCCCCTCGACGGCGCCCGAAGCTGACCCTTCCCGGATCGTCCGGCGGACCCCACAGGGGGAGGGTCGGCAAGGCCCCGGGGTCCCCCTCACGCTTCGAGTTCCTGGAAGGAACACGTCAGCCATGCCCAAGACGGCATACGTGCGCACCAAGCCGCACCTCAACATCGGCACCATGGGCCATGTCGACCACGGCAAGACCACTCTGACCGCGGCCATCACCAAGGTCCTCAGCGAGCGCGGGACCGGCACGTTCGTGCCGTTCGACCGGATCGACCGGGCCCCGGAGGAGGCGGCGCGCGGCATCACCATCAACATCGCGCACGTCGAGTACGAGACGGACACCCGCCACTACGCCCACGTCGACATGCCCGGACACGCCGACTACATCAAGAACATGGTCACCGGAGCCGCCCAGCTCGACGGGGCGATCCTCGTCGTCTCCGCGCTCGACGGGATCATGCCGCAGACCGCCGAGCACGTACTGCTCGCCCGCCAGGTCGGCGTCGACCACATCGTCGTCGCCCTCAACAAGGCCGACGCGGGCGACGACGAGCTGACCGACCTGGTCGAGCTGGAGGTGCGCGAACTGCTCAGCGCGAACGGGTACGGCGGGGAGAGCGTTCCCGTCGTCCGGGTCTCCGGGCTCCGGGCGCTGGAGGGCGACCCGCGCTGGACCGAGGCCGTGGTGGCGCTGCTCGACGCGGTCGACACCTATGTGCCGATCCCCGTCAGATACACCGACGCGCCGTTTCTGCTCCCGGTGGAGAACGTGCTGACCATCACCGGGCGCGGCACGGTCGTCACCGGCGCCGTCGAGCGCGGCACGGTCCGGGTGGGCGACCGGATCGAGGTGCTCGGCGCCGACTCCGGGCCGCAGCCCAGCACGGTCACCTCGCTGGAGACCTTTGGCAAGCCGATGGAGTCCGCCGAGGCCGGTGACAACGTCGCGCTGCTGCTGCGCGGCATGCCACGCGACGCGATCCGCCGGGGCCATGTGGTGGCCGCGCCGGACAGCGTCGTACCGAGCAGGCGGTTCACCGCCCAGGTGTACGTCCTGTCGGCGAAGGAGGGCGGCCGTACGACGCCGATCACGACCGGCTACCGGCCGCAGTTCTACATCCGCACGGCGGACGTGGTCGGTGACATCGACCTCGGCGAGGCGGCCGTCGCGCGGCCCGGTGACACGGTCGGCCTGACCGTGGAGCTGGGCAGGGACGTACCGCTGGAGTCCGGGCTCGGCTTCGCGATCCGCGAGGGCGGACGCACGGTCGGCGCGGGCACGGTGACCGAGCTGATCTGACCGCCCCCGGGCGCCGCGCCCGTCTCCTCCACCCCGGAGGAGACGGGCGCGGTCGGCTCCGTACGGCGCGGCGCGCACAATGGGACGGTGAGTGAAGCCATCCCCGTCATCCGGACCGTCGACCACGGCACCGCGCGGCTGCTGCCCGACGTGGACCGCGAGCGGGCGTGGCTGCTGACCGTCGACGGCGCGCCCCAGTCGTACGTCGACCTGGACGAACCGACCCATCTCGAATTCGAGTACACCCGGCGCCTCGGGCATGTCGTCGACCGCGCCGCCGACGAGGGCGACCCGCTCACCGTGCTCCACCTCGGCGGCGGGGCCCTGACCCTGCCCCGCTATGTGAGCGCCACCCGGCCGGGCTCGGCGCAGGACGTGGTCGACGCCGACGGTGCGCTGCTCGCGCTGGTCGCCGAGGAACTGCCGCTGCCGGCCGGCACCGGGATCACCGTGCACGACGCGGACGCCCGCGCCTGGCTCGCCGCGGCGCCGGCCCGCTCGGTGGATCTGCTGATCGCCGATGTCTTCGGCGGCTCACGGGTGCCCGCCCATCTGACGTCCGTCGAGTACGCGCGCCTCGCCGAGCGGGTGCTACGGCCAGACGGCCTGTACGCGGCCAACCTCGCCGACGGCGCGCCTTTCGCCTTTCTCAAATCCCAACTGGCCACCTTCGCCTCGGTGTTCGAGGAGCTGGCGCTGATCGCCGAGCCGTCGGTGCTGCGCGGACGACGGTTCGGCAACGCCGTACTCCTCGCGTCGCACGCCCCGATCGACACGGCGGCCCTGGCGCGTCGCACCGCGTCCGACGCCTTTCCGGCGCGCGTCGAACACGGCGCGCCGCTGCGGCGGTTCACCGGCGCCGCGCCGGTCGTGCGCGACGCCGGCGCGGTGGCGTCGCCCGCGCCGCCCGAGGGGGCGTTCAGCATCGGCTGAGCCCCCCCGGTGCGTGGGACTACTCGCCGACCAGCCGGACGGTGCTCATGATCTTCATCAGCGTGGCGTCCGGGATCTCGTCGTCCACGCCCCTGGCGCCGTACACGACCCATGTCGTGAAGTCGCCCTTGGCGTTGGTGAAGGTGAACGCGATCGACTTGCCGTCGGTGTCGCACTTCTCCTTCTTCGGCAGACCCGTGCTCGCGGCCGTCGAATAGTGCCCCTTGAGCCCGGCCTTGGTCGTGTAGGGCTTGGACTTCTCCACCTTGATCGCCGCTTGTTGCTGCGCCTCGGTGGCTTCCTGCGCGTACGCGGCCCAGACCCAGCTGCCGGACTCGTTGCTGGCGGCGGTCGCCGTGTCCTTGGCTCCCTTGCCGCCCTTGGTGCCCGTGCCGCCGAGGCTGACGTCCTCCATCGTGCCGTCCTTGTCGGTGTCCTGCTCGCACCAGTTGGACTTCAGGAAGGCCGGCGCGGAGAAGGTGATGGCGGGCGAGCCGTCACCCTTCTCGGCGTCCTCGAAGCCCGAGAACGTGTCGGGCTTCTCGACCACCCAGTCGGCCGGGACGTCGAACTGCGTCCCGTGATTGGGGTTGGTCACGACCTTCCAGCCCGCGATGGTCGGCTTGGCGACGGCGGAACCGTCGCGCGGGTTGACCGACGGCGAAGGCGACTGCGTCGTCTTCGGTTTGCTCGACTCCGACGCCTTGGAGTCGTCGGCGACGCTCTCGCTCCCGCCGTCGTCCTGCATCACGAAGAAGCCCGTGGCGGCGGCTGCCACCACGACCGCCGACGCGGCGATGATCGCGACCGTCTTCGTACGCTTCTTGTCCTGCGAGGGATCGGGGCCGCCCGGCCCGCCCACGTGCCCCGGAACCGCGTACTGCGGCCTGGTCGGCTGCTGGTACGGGTTGGGCTGCTGCTGTCCCGGCTGCTGTCCCTGCTGCGGGTAGCCGGGCTGCTGCGGATAACCCGGCTGCTGCTGAGGCTGCTGCGGGTAGCCCGGCTGTTGCTGGTATCCCGGCTGTTGATAGGGATTCGGCTGCTGGTACCCCGGCTGCTGGTACGGGTTGGTATTCGGATCCTGCGGGTTCTGCTCGCCCCCGGGCGGCTGCTGTCCTGGCCACATGGCGAGTAACGATAGAGGGGTCGTCGTCGCACTGCTACGGCCGCCCTGTCGCAGGATGGCAACTGAGGCTACTCGTGGGTAATGTCGGGGCGTATGAGCTCTGATCAGATGACCGTCGGCGAGATGCTCGCCGCCACCGTTCCCATGGCCAGGACGCTCCGGATGGAGTTCCTCGAAACCACCGCCGAGCGTGCGGTCGTACGGCTCCCGGACCGGGCCGACTTCCACAACCACGTCGGGGGTCCGCACGCCGGCGCGATGTTCACCCTCGGCGACACCGTCAGCGGCGCCCTCGTGCTCGCGGCCTTCGGCGACCAGCTCACCCGCGCCGTACCGCTCGTTGTCAAGGCGGAAATCGGCTACAAGAAGCTCGCCATGGGCGTCATCACGGCGACGGCCACCCTCGGCCGCCCGGCGGCCGAGGTCGTCGCCGAATTCGACGGGGGCGGTCGCCCCGAATTCCCCGTCGCCGTCACCTTCCACCGCGAGGACGGCGCCGTCACCGGCGAGATGACCATCGTCTGGACACTGCGCCGCAACGCCTGAGGCGACCGCTGACGCGACCGGCTGCGACGGCCGGGCCCCGGTCATCGGCGGTCGTCCCGCCCAGGTAGGCTGCCCGGCGAGCGCCTGGAAGGCGCTCGCCGGGCAGCGGCACGCGACGGCACATTCCGACACAGGAGGAACGGTCTTGCACGTCCAGGAATGGCTGGAGACCGTACCGCCGATCGCCATCTATCTGCTGGTCGCCGGGGTGATCGGGCTCGAAAGCCTCGGTATCCCGCTGCCGGGCGAGATCGTTCTCGTCAGCTCGGCGCTGCTGGCCTCGCAGCACGGCGACATCAACCCGTACATCCTCGGCGCGTGCGCCACCGCCGGCGCGATCATCGGCGACTCGATCGGCTACGCCATCGGCCGCAAGGGCGGCAGACCGCTGCTCGCGTGGCTCGCGGGCAGATTCCCGAAGCACTTCGGCGAGCCGCAGATCGCCATGGCCGAGCGGTCGTTCCAGAAGTGGGGCATGTGGGCGGTCTTCTTCGGCCGTTTCGTCGCACTGCTGCGGATCTTCGCCGGGCCGCTCGCGGGTGTGCTGCGGATGCCGTACTGGAAGTTCCTCATCGCCAACGTCCTGGGCGGAATCGTCTGGGCCGGGGGCACGACCGCCGTCGTCTACTCGGTGGGTGTCGTCGCCGAGGCGTGGCTGAAGCGCTTCTCCTGGCTGGGCCTCGTCCTTGCCGTACTCATCGGAATCACCTCGATGCTCGTCATCAAGAGCCGGGCGAAGAAGGCTTCGGAGCAGGCGCGGGAGCAGGCGCACGCGGGACTGAAGGCCGCCGAGCCCGCGCCCGCCACCGACTGACCGCCCGACGGGCGCCCGGCCCGGCGGCCCGCGTCAGTCCTCGGACACGGCCCCGTGGCGCTTGGCCAGCTCCAGATAGAGCGCCGCGTTGAGCGTGATGCCCGCACGCTCCTCCTCGGTCAGCTCCCGCTTCACCTTGGCGGGCACGCCGGCCACCAGCGAACCGGGCGGTACGCGCATGCCCGCCGGTACCAGCGACTGGGCCGCGACGAGTGAACCGGTCCCGATGTGCCCCCCGTTGAGGACGGTCGCGCCCATACCGACCAGCACGTCGTCCTCGACGGTGCAGCCGTGCAGCACCGCGTTGTGACCCACCGAGACACGCTCGCCGATCGTGACGGGGGAGCCCAGGTCGACATGCACGGTGCAGTTGTCCTGGATGTTGGAGTCGGCCCCGACGACGATCGGGCCGCCGTCGGCCCGCAGCACCGTGTGGTACCAGACGCTCGCACCGGCGGCCATCGTGACCTCGCCCACCACCACGGCCGTCAGCGCCACGAACGCCGTCGGATCGATCACGGGCTCCTTGCCACCCACACCCGCGATCAGTGCCCGCTGTGTCATGCCGTTCTCCTCCGGTGCCGCCCAGTCCGCCCAGTCCGCCTCGTACCGCCCGCGCCCTCCCACGGCTCGTACCGGAACCGTAGGCGACGTGTCCGCGCGCTCCGGCAGCAGGTCGGCCAGGACGCGCCTGTCTGAACTGACGGGCAATCAATAGCCTTGTCGAAGTCGAATGTTGCCGTCGCTTCGACCGAGGGAGCACCATGGCCACCGCACAGCAGGTTCCCGACATCCTGTCGCCCGAGTTCGCGGAGAATCCGTATCCCGCCTACCGTCTGATGCGTGAGAGCGCGCCGCTCATCTGGCACGAGGCCACCAAGAGCTACATCATCTCGCGCTACGACGACGTGGAACGGGCCTTCAAGGACAGGGCGTCGGCGTTCACCACCGAGAACTACCACTGGCAGATCGAGCCCGTGCACGGGAAGACGATCCTCCAACTCAGCGGCCGTGAGCACGCCGTACGCCGTGCGCTCGTCGCCCCCGCCTTCCGGGGCAGCGACCTGGAGGAGAAGTTCCTGCCGGTCATCGAGAGCAACGCCCGACGGCTCATCGACGCCTTCCGGCTCACCGGAAGCGTCGACCTGGTGGACGCCTTCGCCACCCGCTTCCCGGTCGACGTCATCGCCGACATGCTGGGGCTCGACCAGGCCGACCACGCCCGCTTCCACGGCTGGTACACCGCCGTCATCGCCTTCCTCGGCAATCTGTCCGGCGACGCCGAGGTGACCGCCGCGGGTGAACGGACGCGGATCGAGTTCGCCGAGTACATGATCCCGATCATCCGGGCCCGCCGTGACAACCTGGGCGACGATCTGCTCTCGACGCTCTGCGCCGCCGAGGTCGACGGGGTGCGGATGAGCGACGAGGACATCAAGGCGTTCTGCAGCCTGCTGCTCGCGGCGGGCGGCGAGACCACCGACAAGGCCATCGCTTCGATCTTCGCCAATCTCCTGACGCACCCGGACCAGCTCGCCGCCGTGCGCGCGGACCGGAGCCTGATCGACCGGGCGTTCGCCGAGACCCTGCGGTTCACCCCGCCGGTGCACATGATCATGCGGCAGACCGCCGAGGAGGTCACGCTCAGCGGCGGCACCATACCCGCCGGCGCCACCGTCACCTGCCTCATAGGCGCCGCCAACCGGGACGGTGACCGCTTCGCCGACCCGGACACCTTCAACATCTTCCGGGACGACCTGACCACGACCACCGCGTTCTCCGCCGCCGCCGACCATCTGGCGTTCGCGCTCGGTCGGCACTTCTGCGTGGGCGCGCTGCTGGCCAAGGCCGAGGTACGGACCGGGGTGGGCCAACTCCTGGACGCCATGCCCGATCTGCGACTTGCGGACGGCTTCGACCCGGTCGAGCACGGGGTGTTCACGCGCGGACCACGGTCGCTGCCGGTGACCTTCACACCCGTCGCGAGCTGACAGCGGGCCGACAGGCGCGGGTCCCGATCGCCGTACGGGGTCAGGAGAGCCCGTACGGCGATCGAGGACGTCCGTCAGAGGCTCACCGCACCACCGGGGTGAACTCCACCGGCAGCGCGGTGAGCCCCCGCATCCAGATCGACGGCCGCCACGTCAACTCGCCCGGCTCCACGGCCAGTACGACATCCGGCAGCCGCTCCAGCAGCGTCTCGACCGCCGTACGGGCGACGACGTCGGCCAGTAGCGGGGCCGGATAGGGACAGCGGTGCTCGCCGTTGCTGAAGGACAGATGCGCCGAGTTCTCCGCGCCGATATGGCCCTCGGGCCAGATCTGCGGATCGGTGTTGGCCGCGGCGAGCCCCAGCACCAGACAGTCGCCCGCCCTGATGTGCCGCCCGCCCAGCTGGGTGTCACGCACCGCCCACCGGCCGATGAAATTCTGCGTCGGAGTGTCCAGCCACAGCACCTCGTTGAGGGCCTGCCCGACACTCAGCCGCCCGCCGGACACATTGAGCGCGAACCGGTCGTCGGTCAGCAGCAGCCGCAGTGTGTTGCAGATCCAGTTGGCCGTCGGCTGCTGCGCCGCCGCGATGACGGAGATCAGGTCCTGCACGATCTCCTCGTCCGCCAGACCCGCCGGATGACCGATCATCCGCGAGGTGACGTCCGAGCCTGGCCGGGCCCGCTTGTCCTTGACCAGCTGCTGGATACGCTCCTGCACCCGGAGGTACGCCGACACCGGATCGTCGCCCTCGCCCGCGTCCAGCGACACCCGCAGATCGCCCACGAGTTCCTCGGTGTCCGCGCCACCGGCCGGCATGCCGCACATCTGGACGGCGGCCCGCATCGGCAGGGCGTGGGCGTACGCGGCCATCAGCTCCGCGTGCCCCGCGCCCGCGAACGCGTCGATCAGCTGCTCGGCGATCTGCCGGCAGTCATGGGCCAGTTCGAACTGGTCGACCGCCTCCAGCGCCTGGGTGATCACTCCGGCCCGCCGCTGATGCTCGGCGCCCTCGGTGAACAGTACGGACGGCTGGTAGCCGACGTACGGCAGCAGCGGCCAGTCGGTGGGGATCGCCGCCCACTGGTTCCAGCGGCGCGAGTCCCTGGCGAACAGCTCGTCGTGGCTGGTGACATAGCCGACCTCGGAGTAGCCGAGGACCAGCCACGCGGGGATACCGCCGTCCAGCAGGACGGGGGCGACGGGGCCGTGCTCGCGGCGCAGGCTGCGGTAGAGCTGCGACGGCGTCTGCTGGAACTGGAGTCCGCTCAGCGGCACCGAGTCGGGATGCGCGGCCGGGCAGCCGGTCGGCGGCTGCGCCTCGGGGAGCGCGCCCGGCGGGTCGAGGGTGTGGCGGCGGTCGCCGGGGGCTTCGGGGTAGCGGGCGTGCGGATCGTTCATGGCGTCAACTCCCGTGCCATCGCCAGTTCGTACAGGTGGTCCACGAGGGCGATCAGGACGTTCTTGCCCGACGAACGGACCCGCGCGTCGCAGTTGATCAGCGGGACGTGCTCGGGCAGCGAGAGCGCCTGCCGGATCTCGTCGAGCGAGAACGCGGAGATGTCGTCGTCGAACCGGTTCACCGCGACCACGAACGGCGTGTTGTGATGTTCCAGCCGGTCGATGGCGTACCAGGACTCGCTCATCCGCCGGGTGTCGACCAGGACGACGGCCCCCAGCGTGCCGGAGAAGAGGCGGTCCCACAGGAACCAGAACCGCTCCTGGCCCGGCGCGCCGAACAGATAGAGCACCACCCGCTCGGTGAGGCTGATCCGGCCGAAGTCGAAGGCGACCGTCGTCGTGGTCTTCGTCGACAGCCCGGCGGTCTCGTCGACCCCGACACCGGCCTGCGTCATCACTTCCTCGGTGTTGAGCGGACGGATCTCGCTCACCGACCGGACCAGGGTCGTCTTGCCGACCCCGAAGCCGCCCACGATCACGATCTTCAGTCCGGTCTCGGCGGCGTCGGTCAGCGGGGTGCGGGCGGGCGGCCCGGCGGCCGGGGGCCGCTCAGAGGTTGCGGAGTCCATGGAGCACCTCCTTCAAGAGGGCCGAGTCGGGCAGGGCGGACACGGACCGCGCCGTGCGCGGATGGCGGGCGGTGATCCGGCCCGTCGCCTGGAGATCGCCGAGCAGGATCCGTACGACGGTCACGGGCAGTCCCAGCTCCGCCGAGATCTCCACGACCGCCGTCGGGTGGCGGCACAGTTCGAGGATCGCGTGGTGGTCCGACGGCATCCCCTGGGTCGGCGCGCACTCGCTGACGATCAGGGTGACCAGGTCGAACGTGTCGTGGTCGGCCCGGCTGCGGCCACCGGTGACCGTGTACAACCGGTCGGGGCGACCGGTGTCGACGGGGCGGCGGGTCATGACGGGGCGGCTTCGGGGGACACCGGGATCCGGGGCTCGGCGCGCAGATGCTCGCCGATCTGGTCGACCAGCTCGGTCATCTGGTGGCCCACGACACCCGGGTCGGCGCCGTCCTGGGCCACCACCGCGAGATGGGCGCCGTCACCGGCCTCCACGATGAAGAGCAGGCCGCCGTGGAACTCCGTCATGGAGTGGCGTACACCGCCCGTGCCGTTGCCGAACTCGACGGAGGCGCCCTGCGCGAGCGCCTGGATGCCCGAACAGATCGCCGCCAGCTGGTCGGCCTGGTCGAGCGTCAGATGCCGGCTCCAGCAGAGCTTGAGTCCGTCGCGGGAGAGCACCAGGGCGTGCCGGGTGCCGGGGGTGCGCTCCAGCAGACTCTCCAGGAGCCAGGTCAGGCTGTTGTCAGTCGTGGGCATGGGGTGCATGGGTTCGCGTGGGCGGGATCAGCCGGGGGAAGCCGGTCACCGGCCCGTGCCTCCAATCTCACGTGGTGCTGTTCGCGACGTCGCTGTGCTTCCGGACCGTGCGTTCGGACGGTGCGTTCGGACTGTGTGCCTCGGGGCTGTGTTTCCGCTGCCGTACGGGCAACGAGAGGCGTGTCAGGAGGTGTCGCCGGACTCCGGCCCGTCCTTCTCGGGGGCGCCGTCCACCGGAAGCCGGGCGCGGTGGAAGGCCCCGAACTGGGTTCCGGCGTCGCGTCCGGGCGGTACGGCCCGGGGCGCGCCGCCGCCGCGCGTACGGTCCTGCTCGCCCGTACCGTCGGCGGGTGGCCTGTCGCGGTCCGCCGCCGCCATGGTGCGTCCCGGCGGCCGTACGGGCAGCCCGCCCGGCGTGGCGACCCGGGGGCCGTCGGCGGGCGCGGCGGGGGGCGGCACCGGGACCAACGGCGTGGTGCGGGGCGGCGGTTCGGTGACCGTGACGGCCGGTACGGGCGCGGCGTGCCGCCCGGACAGCTGGGGAGCCTCCGTACGCCGCTGGGCGAGGAGCTGCGGCGGGAAGAGGACGACGACACCGGTGCCGCCGCGTGAGGAGGGACGGAAGTTGACGCTCAGGTGGTACTTCTCCGCGAGCCGGCCGACGACGGCCAGTCCGAGTCGGGTGCCCTGGAGCATGGCGAGGTCGTTGGCGCGCCCCGACACCGACTCCTCGGCCCGCCGCATGGCCGCGTCGGCCATCTTGAGGCCGCTGTCCTCGATGGTCACCACGATGCCGGCGGAGCGTTCCTCGACGTAGACGTGCACCTCGTCGATCGGCGGGCTGAAGTTGGCCGCGTTGTCCATGAGTTCGGCCAGCAGGTGCATCACGCCCTCGGCGGCGAAGCCGGCGACGGACGCGGTGCTCGAACAGTGCAGCCGTACGCGCTGATAGGCCGCGATCCGGCCGACGGCGCCGCGCAGGACGCTCTCCATGGGGATCGGTTTGTTCCAGGCACGGCTCGCCCGGCCACCCATCAGCAGCGCCAGCCGGTCGGTCATCAGCCCGAGTTGGGAGGTGTTGTGGTCGAGCTTCAGAAGATCGCCGAACACCTCCTCGCCGTGACGTTCCTGCATCTCGCGGAGATCGGCGAGCATGCTCACGGCCTTGGCCTGCACCCGGCTCAGGGCCTTGGCGCTGGCCGCCTGAGCGGCCGAGCCGCGCCGCTCGCTGACGGCGAAGTCCCGGACGACCGCCTCCGTCAGGACCCGTAGCCGGGGGTCGGACGGACGCTTCAGATCGGCCAGCACGGTGTCGGCGCCCCGGCCCTCGCGGAGCCCACCGAGCGCGGTGGGCAGCGTCACCGTCGACAGGAGGTCCAGATCGTCGGCGATCCGGCGGAGCCTGGTCACCGCCGTCTCGTGGTCGGCGACCGCGGCGGCGGCGCGGCGCTCACCGAGGGCCACCTCCTCGGCGAACGTCCGCAGGACGCGCTGGAGCCGGGGGTCCGACGGCGGGGGAGTGGCGGCCAGCGTCTCCTCGGCGCTCGCGCCGTCGCGCAGCCGTTTGACCACGGTGGGCAGCGTGACATTCACCAGATGGGCCGACTCCGCGCCGCTCCTGGCCAGTTGGGCGTGGAGCGACTGGATCTCGCCGCCGGCCGTCACCGAGCCGCGACGGTGCCGCCGCAGCAGCAGTCCGGCGCCGACGACGACGCAGACGAGGACCGCCCAGGCGACGGCGAGCGACGCCACCAGCCAGCCGCGCGCGGCTGCGGGGGCGGTGACGACCGTGGCGCCGGCCGCCGCTCCCGTCACGAGAAGCAGGGCGGGCGGCCCGGTGAGTGACAGGGGGCGCGTTTTGAGTACGCGGTGGGGGCTCGGTGCGACAGGCACGGACATTCCGCGGTCCCTCGGTAGTCGAGTGCGTTCGAGTGCGGGGGGAGACAGACCAGTTGAAAGGCACCGGTCACCGACGGGGGCGGTGATTCTCCGGGCCGTGTGTGGCGCTCACGCTACGCACGCGGTGCGGTTCGGCAGGGACGCCGCGTGCCAGTGCCCACCAATGAGGGAGTCGGCCGCGAACTCGCCCACGCACGGGCGGTGGCCGTGGTAGGGGAGTGTCGGTGGAGGCGGCTGATGGTGGTTCCCGTCGGTGCGTGGCGCTGTGGGGTGAACGTCACAGCACGGGTCGCCGGCCCGCCCCTGCCCCGCCGATACCGTGGGCGGGTGCCGAAGAGCAGAGACACGTTCCCCGCGCTTGCCGCCTGGCGCCGCCTTGTCACGCGTGCCGTCCACGGCGGCCGGCGGTGGGTCCAGGAGGCGGGCGCGGTCAGCGCCGAGCGCCCGGGGAGGCTGCGGTTCGGCCGGATCGGCACCGGGACCCGGCTCGCGTTCCCGCAGGGCACCGTCTTCGGCGAGCAGTGGATCGAGCTGGGCGAGCACTGCGTCATCGGCGAACACGTCACGCTGACCGCCGGGATGATGCCCGGCCTCGACCTGGGCCCGGAGCCCATCCTGCGACTCGGCGACGGAGTGGTCCTCGGCCGGGGCAGCCATGTCATCGCCGACACGGCGGTGACCATCGGCTCGAACACCTACTGCGGGCCGTACGTCTACATCACGTCGACCAACCACAGTTACGACGATCCCAAGGTCCCCGTCGGCAAGCAGTGGCCCCGCACCGACCCGGTCACGGTGGGGCCGGGCTGCTGGCTGGGCACCGGCGCGGTGATCCTTCCCGGCGCCCGGCTGGGGCGCAACGTGGTGGTCGCGGCGGGAGCCGTCGTACGCGGTGAGGTGCCCGACCACGCGGTGGTGGCGGGGGCGCCCGCGCGGGTCGTACGGAGCTGGGATCCGGAGCGGGGCTGGCAGCCGCCGTTGCGAACGCCCGCGCCCGTACCGATCCCGGAGGGCGTCACCCCCGAGCAGCTGCTGGCGCTCGCCGAACTGGATCCGGACCGCTCGTGACCGCGCAATCGGTTGTAGCCGGGCCGAGCCGTGCCGAGCCGGGGCCGGTCAGCCGGCGGCCAGCAGGACCGTGCCGATCAACGCGAGACCGGCGCCCGCCGCCTGGACGGCGCGCAGCCTCTCCTTCAGGAGGCCACGCGCGGCCAGCGCCGTGACCACCGGATACAGCGAGGCCAGGACGGCGGCGACCGTGACGGGGCCGTTCTGCGCGGCGATCGAGTACGTCCCGTTGGCGGCCACGTCCGCGAGACCGACGAACGCCAGCGCCGGGAGGGCGGCCCGGATCACCGGGAGCCCGCCCTCCTCGGGCAGCGCGGGCGCGCCGCGCCTCACCGACACGTACAGCGCGGCCCCGCCGACACCGACGTTGGTCACGCGCTGTACGAAGAGTGCGAGGAACAGGCCGGTGAGGGAGGTCGACGCCTCGGAGATCAGAGCCATGACCGCGCCGAAGCCGAACGCGGCCACCAGCGTCAGCGTGATCGCCCGGCGGCGGACGGGCGCTCCCCGCAGCTCGGGCCCGCCCGCCAGCACGATGCCCGCGACGGCCACGGCGATCCCGGCGACCTGGAGGAGTCCGGGCCGCTCACCGATGACGAGCCCCACGCCCACCGGTACGACCACACCGATCGAGCCGAGCGGCGACACGACGCCCATCGGACCGAGCGCGAGTGCCTTGTAGAAGGCGAGCATGGCGACGGGGCCGACGACTCCGGCGGCGACCGCGTACCAGAGCAGCGGCCCGGCCTCACTCCAGGCACCGGTCGCGACGACGATCGCGCCGAGGACCACGACGGCGACCGACTGCGAGACCACGACGACGGTCAGGGCGGGGATACGGCGGGTGAGCACGCCACCGCCGAAGTCGGCCAGACCCCAGAGCAGGCAGGTGGCCAGCGCGAACAGTGCGGTCATGACGCGAACCTCGCCAGTACAGTGTGGTGGACGGTTGGTACACCACACCGTAGTACAGCCTATTGAACTATGTCATTGAACATATTGGACGGTTGGACGGAACGGAATGGACGGAATGTGTCGGACCTCGATCAGCTGACCCAGTCGCTCGCCCGCAATCTCAAACGGTGGCGCGGTGAGAGAGCCTTCACTCTCGACACCCTGGCGGCCCGGTCGGGGGTGAGCCGGGGCATGATCATCCAGATCGAACAGGCCCGCACCAACCCCAGCGTGGGCACCACGGTGAAGCTCGCCGACGCGCTCGGCATCAGCATCACCACGCTGCTCGACTACGAGCAGGGTCCTCAGGTCAGGGTCGTCCCCGCCGATCAGGCCGTACGCATGTGGTCCACCGAAGCCGGCAGCAACACCGTCCTGCTGGTCGGGACCGAGGCCCGCGGACCGCTCGAACTCTGGTCCTGGCGGCTGATGCCGGGCGAGCACAGCGAATCGGACGCGCACCCGGAAGGCACGACGGAACTGCTGCACGTCACCACGGGCGAACTCACCCTCCTCGTCGACGGCGCGGCTCATCCGGTGGCCGAGGGCTCGTCGGCGGTCTTCGAGGCGAACGTGCCGCACGGCTACCGCAACGACGGTGAGGTGCCCGTCGAGATGACGATGGCGGTCTCCATCCCGCCCGCGCGCTGAGCACGGGCCGCCTGTTAGCTTGACGCGCATGCGCGCCCCCATCGGAGACTTCGACAACGCCCTGCCCGCCGCCGACTGCCTCGACCAGCTCACGGCCCCGGTCGCCGCCGCCGTACGGTCCTGGCAGGGCGAGGTGCCCGCCGACCAGTTGCTCTACGTGGACACCGACCCGGAGATCGCGGACACCGCGGCGTTCGCACAGCACCACGGCGCCGATCTGCTCGACCACTCGGCCAACTGCGTCGTGGTGGCGGGCAAGCGCGGCGGCGAGTCCACACTCGCGGCCTGCCTCGTCCTGTCCCGGACCCGCGTCGACGTCAACGGAGTCGTACGCAAGCAACTGGGCGCCCGCAAGGCGTCGTTCGCCCCGATGGACACCGCGACCGGCGAGACGGCCATGGAGTACGGCGGCATCACCCCGATCGGCCTGCCCGCCGACTGGCCCCTGCTCGTGGACGCGGCCGTGGTGGACACGGAGTGGGTCCTGCTCGGCAGCGGACGCCGCAGGGGCAAACTGATCTTGCCCGGCAAGACGCTCGCGGCCCTGCCGGGCGCCGTGGTCATCGACGGCCTTGGCGTGACCGCGGCCTGACGGTCGATCCGGGCATCGGCCGCCCGTCTTGTCCAGCGCTCCCGCGGGCGGTCGTCCCGCATGATCTTGCCGATGGGTGCGGCTGCGGCCATGGGCGCAGAGCGATATCGGATCGCGTGACGTGGTCGCGGGCTGACAAGGTGCCGTCATGGATCATGCGGAGGTTCTGCTCATCGGAGGGCGTGCCGGTGTCGGCAAGACGACCGTGGCCTGGGAGGTTTCGGCACGGCTGCGAGCCGTGGCGGTTTCTCACGCCGTCATCGACGGGGACTTCATGGGGCACGTGCATCCGGCCCCGGACGGGGATCCGCATCGCTCGCAGATCACCGAGAGCAATCTGACCGCTGTGTGGGGGAACTTCGCCCGGCGAGGTTACCGGCGCCTGATCTATACGAGCCCCCTGAGTGTGCTGCCCGGGACGACGGGCATGTTCGAGCGTGCCATGGGGGCAGACGTGCGGATCGTACGGGTTCTGCTCACCGCGTCCGACACCACAACCGGCCGGCGGTTGGCCGGCCGGGAGCTCGGCTCGGAACTCGACCGGGAACTGAAGGCGAGCGCCCGAAAGGCGCGGCTCCTGGACGAGGGGGTAGTTGCTGACACCGTGCGGGTGGTGACGGACGGGCGGCCCGTCATGGACATCGCCCATGACGTGGTCGCCGCTACCGGCTGGGGCGGTGCCTGCTCCGGACCGTAGGTGGTGGATGCGCGGTCGATTCCGGACGTCCGGTTCTCGGGTCAGGGCAGCAGGGGGATCTCGATCGCCGGGCAGCGGTCCATCACCATGTCCAGGCCCGCCGCGCGGGTGCGGGTGTAGGCCGCGGGGTCGATCACGCCGAGTTGGAACCAGACCGCCTTCGCGCCGATCGTCGTCGCCTCGTCCGCCACCTGGCCCGCCAGGGCGCTGTTCACGAACACGTCCACCACGTCGACCGGGAACGGGATCTCGGAGAGCGACGCGTAGCCCTTCTCGCCGTGGACCGTTTCCGCCTTCGGGTGGACCGGGATCACGCGCTTGCCGAAGCGCTGGAGCACCGCCGCCACCCCGTACGCCGCCCGTGACGTGTTGGCGGACAGGCCCACGACCGCCCAGGTGTCGCCCGTCGAGGTCAGGATCCTGCGGATCGTCTCGTCGTCCGCGTACGTCTCTTCTCCATACATGCTCGGACAACGGACGGTGCGGGCCGGCAATTCCCGAGGGGTCGGCATACCGGTCGGTACCCGCAGAGCCTAGGGTGGCGCGATGCATGAGCAGTACCGCACCGTCGCCCGCCGGGGCGTCCACGAGACCGAAGTCAACCGGTCGCGCTTCATCTGCGCGCTCGCGCCCGCCGCCACCGAGCAGGAGGCGCAGGACTTCGTCGCCGGGGTACGCCGCGAACACCCCACCGCCACCCACAACTGCTTCGCCTACGTGATCGGCGCCGACGCCTCCGTACAGAAGGCGAGCGACGACGGGGAGCCGGGTGGTACGGCGGGTGCGCCCATGTTGCAGATGCTGGTGCGCAGGGACGTGCGGTACGTCGTCGCCGTCGTCACGCGCTACTACGGAGGCGTCAAGCTCGGCGCCGGAGGCCTGATCCGCGCCTACGGAGGCGCCGTCGGCGAAGCCCTCGACGCGCTCGGCACCGTCACCCGGCAGCGCTACCGGCTCGCCACGATCATCGTCGACCACCACCGGGCCGGAAAGCTGGAGAACGAACTCCGGGCCACCGGCCGCGCCGTACGCGACGTGCGGTACGCGGAGATAGTGACCATCGGGATCGGACTGCCGGACTCCGACGTCGACGCCTTTCGCGCCTGGCTCGCCGACTCCACGGCCGGAACCGCCGTACTGGCACTGGGCGGTGAGGCGTACGGCGACCTGTGATGTCGGAAGCCACCCGTGATGTCCGACCCCACCGTTACCCTCAAGGATCATGAGATTCCTGCATACGTCGGACTGGCACCTGGGACGGTCGTTCCACCGGGTGAGCCTTCTCGACGCACAGGCGGCCTTTCTCGACCATCTCGTGGCGACCGCGCTGACCCACGAGGTGGACGCCGTTCTCGTGGCCGGTGACGTGTACGACCGGGCGGTGCCCCCGCTCGCCGCCGTCGAGCTGTTCGACCGCGCGCTGCACCGGCTCGCCGAGGCGCGCGTGCCGACCGTGATGATCTCCGGGAACCATGACTCGGCCCGCCGCCTCGGCGTCGGCGCCGGTCTCATCGACCACGCGGGCATCCATCTGCGTACCGACCCCGCCCGCTGCGCCACGCCCGTCGTGCTCACCGACGCCCACGGCGATGTCGCGTTCTACGGACTGCCGTATCTTGAACCGGCCCTGGTACGCGACGAGTTCAAAGCCGCCAAGGCCGGCCACGAGGCGGTGCTCGCCGCCGCGCTCGACCGCGTACGGGCCGACCTCGCGCGGCGCCCCGACGGCACCCGCTCCGTCGTCCTCGCGCACGCCTTCGTGGCAGGCGGCGCCGCCAGCGACAGCGAGCGCGACATCACCGTCGGCGGCGTCTCCGCCGTGCCCACCGGCACGTTCGACGGCGTCGACTATGTGGCCCTCGGCCATCTGCACGGCTCGCAGGCCCTCACCGAGCGCGTCCGCTACTCCGGTTCGCCCCTCGCGTACTCTTTCTCCGAGAGCGACCACCGCAAGACGATGTGGCTGGTGGACCTCGGCCCCGGCGGTGAGATCGACGCGACACGGATCGACTGCCCGGTGCCCCGCCCACTGGCGCGCGTCCGCGGCGCCCTCGCGGACCTCCTCGACGACCCGGCGCTCACCCGCCACGAACAGGCCTGGATCGAGGCGACACTCACCGACCCCGTACGCCCCGCCGACCCCATGGCACGCCTCGCCGAACGCTTCCCGCACACCCTCAGCCTCGTCTTCGACCCCGACCGGGGCGACGAGGACGTCGTCGCGTCCTACGCGCAGCGCCTCCAAGGCCGCAGCGACCAGGAGATCGCCGAGGACTT
Source organism: Streptomyces sp. NPDC006643 (assembly GCF_042870175.1). Lineage (NCBI taxonomy): Bacteria > Bacillati > Actinomycetota > Actinomycetes > Kitasatosporales > Streptomycetaceae > Streptomyces > Streptomyces sp. NPDC006643. The sequence continues at coordinate 21,665 of NZ_JBIAHA010000009.1, forward strand.
CGTGGCGCACGTGCGCGGCGGCGCCGGGCCCGACGACCGCGAACGGACCGTGCTGCGCGGCGCGTTCGACCATGTCCGGGTCGACACTGCCGTACGCGAGGTGACCGGATGAGACTCCACCGGCTGACCGTCACCGCCTTCGGCCCCTTCGCCGACACCCAGGAGGTCGACTTCGACGCCCTGAGCGCCGCCGGGATCTTCCTGCTGCACGGTGCCACCGGCGCCGGGAAGACCTCCGTGCTCGACGCCGTCTGCTACGCGCTGTACGACGCCGTGCCGGGTGCCCGCCAGCTCAAGGGCGGCGCGGGCAAGGACGCCTCCCTGCGCAGCGACCACGCCCAGGCCGGCACCCACACCGAAGTCCTGCTCGAACTGACCGTCGCGGGGCGGCGGTTGGAGATCACCCGCCGCCCCGCGCAGAATCGCCCCAAGAAGCGCGGCACCGGCGTCACCACGGAGAAGGCGCAGAGCCGGCTGCGGGAGTACGACCCCGAGAGCGCCGACTGGCGCGCGCTGAGCCGGTCCCATCAGGAGATCGGCGAGGAGGTCGGCCAGCTGCTCGGTATGAGCCGCGAGCAGTTCTGCCAGGTCGTCCTGCTGCCGCAGGGCGACTTCGCGCGCTTCCTGCGCGCCGACGCGGAGGCGCGCGGCAAGCTCCTCGGCCGGCTCTTCGACACCCGCCGGTTCGCCGCCGTCGAGGACCGCCTCGCCGAGCTGCGCCGCGCCGCCGAACAGCAGGTGCGGGCCGGGGACGAGCGGCTGCTCGGCGTCGCGCAGCGCCTCGCCCAGGCGGCGGGCGCGGGCCTCGAACAGCCGCTGCCCGCACGGCAGCCCGGCGATCCCGGCCTCGCCCCCGCTGTCCTGGAATGGGCGGCCGTCGCCCGGTCCACGGCGCGCGAACACCGGGACATCGCCGAGTCCGCCCTCGCGGGCGCCGAGAGCGGACAGGCCGCGGCGCGCCGACTGCTCGACGACGAGCGTGAACTGGCCAGGCTCCAGGAGAGATTCGCCGAAGGGCGGCGACGGGCCGAGGCGCTCGAAGACCGCCGCCCTCAGTACGAGGCGGCGCGGGCCACGCTTGAGCGCGCCCGCAAGGCCGACCGGGTCGCCCCCGCGCTTGCCCTGCGTGAGGACGCCGAGCGCGCCCATCGCACAGCCGCCGCCGACCGCGACCGGGCACGCGCCCGGCTCCCCGCCGAACTCACCGACAGCGGCGCCGACCATCTCTCCGCGCTGGAACGGAAGATGATCGAGGAGCTGGGCCGGGTCGACGCCGCCCGGGGCGCCGAGCGTCGCAGCGCGGAGATCAGCTGTGAACGGGCCGAGCTGGACCGCCAGGCGCGCGCCGACGAAGAGCTGCTCGCGGACGCCACCGGCTGGCTCGCCGGCTGGGACACCACCCGCCGACAGCACCAGGAACGCATCGAGACGGCACAGGAGGCGGCGACCCGCGCCGAACAACTCGCGGGACAGCTCGAACCGGCACGCGGCCGGCTCGACGCCGCCCGCAGGCGCGACACGCTCCACGCGCGGGCCGCCGAGTCGCAGCGCCTGTTGAACAGCGCCCGCGAGCACGCCAACGACACCAAGGAGACCTGGCTCGACCTGCGCGAGCGACGGCTGCGCGGTATCGCCGCCGAACTGGCCGCCAGGCTCGTGACGGGGGAACCGTGCGCGGTGTGCGGCTCCGCCGACCACCCCGCGCCCGCGCGCGCCGCGGCCGGCCAGGTCGACCAGGCCTCGGAGGACGCCGCGCTCGCCGCGTCCAGGACAGCCGAGGCGGCCGTGACGCGGGCCGAACGCGACCACGCCTCGGTCCGCGAGGAGTACGCGGCGGCGCGGTCGGCGGCCGGCGGTTCGACCGTCGCCGAACTGGTCACGCTCACCGAGCGCCTGGGGCGTGAACACACGGAGGCACACCGCCTCGCCGCCGGTACGCACGCGGCCCGCGAGGCGCTGGCCCGCGCCGAACGGGAGCACGAGGACCGGCTCACCGCGCGGCGCTCCGCCGAGAACCGCGTCGCGGCCCGTACCTCCCGGCGCGAAGCGCTCGACCACGAACTCAGCGGCCTCGAAGCCGAATTGGTCCGTGCCCGCGGCGACGCCGACAGTGTCGCCGCGCACGCCGAGCTGCTCGCCAACAGGGCACGGCTGCTCGCCGAAGCGGCCGACACCGTACGGGACTTCGACGCCACGGCCCTGCGGCTCAAGGAGAGCGACGACCGACTCGCGGACGCCGCGTTCCGGGCCGGGTTCGACACCCCGCGCGCGGCGGCGTCCGCGCTGCTGTCCGGCGCGGAGCAGCGCGACCTGACCCACCGGATGGACGCCTGGCAGGCCGAGGCGGCCACCGTCGCCGACCGGCTCGCCGAGTCCGACGCGCGCGACGCCGCCGAACGCCCGCCCGCCCGGCTCGACACGGCGCTGACGTCCTACGAGACGGCCGAGTCGGCCCTGCGCGCCGCGTCCGCCGCGCTCGCTGGCGCCCGGGAGCGCGGGTCGGAGCTGGCCAGACTCTCCCGGCGGGCCGAGGAGGAGGTCCGGGGCCTCGGCCCCCTCCGTACGGAGTACGAGCGGGTGGCCCGCCTCGCCGGGCTGACCGCCGGCACGTCCAACGACAACGACCGCAAGATGCGCCTTGAGTCGTACGTCCTGGCCGCCCGGCTCGAACAGGTCGCGGCGGCGGCCACCGCGCGGCTGCTGCGCATGTCCTCGGGCCGCTACACCCTCGTCCACTCCGACGCCCGCAGCGGCGGCGGGAAGCGGTCCGGACTCGGGCTGCACGTGATCGACTCCTGGACGGGCAGCGCGCGCGACACGGCGACGCTCTCCGGAGGCGAGACGTTCTTCGTCTCCCTCGCCCTGGCGCTCGGTCTCGCCGACGTCGTCACCGACGAGGCGGGCGGGGCGCGGCTGGACACCCTCTTCATCGACGAGGGCTTCGGCAGCCTGGACGACCAGACGCTGGACGAGGTCCTGGACGTGCTGGACTCGCTGCGCGAACGTGACCGCAGCGTCGGCATAGTGAGCCATGTCGCCGACCTCCGCCGTCGGATCCCGACGCAGCTGGAGGTGATGAAGTCCCGGCGGGGCTCCACGGTCAGCCTCCGTACGGGGGGTGGCGAAGACGGGTGAGCCGGCCGGGTCGGCCGTGCCGTACCCGTACCCGTACCCGTACAGCTGGCCGTGGCTGTGCCGTACCGACGCGCGCGAGAATCCGTGTGACAAGGGCCGAGCGGCCGACCATCATGGCTGCCCATGCCTCAACTGCCCCAGCCCAGCCCCGAGTCCCTCCGCCGTGAGTACATGCCCCTGCGGGGCCGCACCGCGCTCGTCACGGGTGCCAGTCGGCGCTCGGGCATCGGATACGCGGTCGCCCGGCGGCTCGCCGCGTACGGTGCCAGCGTCTATCTCCACCACCATGTGCCGCACGACCGGGCCCAGCCCTGGGGAGCCGACCCCGACGGCCCCGAAGGCGTCGCCGCCGGGGTGCGTGAAGCCCTCGGCTATCCGGGCGCCACGGTGCACCACGGGCCCGGCGACCTGTCCGACCCCGAGACTCCCGCCAAGGTCTTCCGGGCGGCCCGCGAAGCACTCGGCGGCGTGGTCGACATCCTGGTGGCCAATCACGCCCGCAGCGGCGGGGACGGCACTCTCTGGGACATCGACGCGGACATGCTCGACGCGCACTGGGCGACCGACACACGCTCCGTGATCCAGCTGATCCAGGAGTACGCCAAGGCGCGCGTCGCCCATCCCGTCCGTATCCGGCACGGCAGCCGCATCGTGATGCTGACCTCCGGCCAGAACCTCCGGGGCGGCATGCCCGAGGAGATCGCGTACAGCCTCGCCAAGGGCGCGCTCGCCTCGGCGACCCATACCCTGGCCGCCTCGCTCGGCCATGCCGGGATCACGGTCAACACCGTCAACCCCGGCCCGGTGGACACGGATTACCTCACCGGTGAGGCGTACGACAACATCGCCGGGATGTTCCCGGCCGGCCGGTGGGGCATGCCGGACGACCCGGCGCGGCTGATCGCCTGGCTCGCCACCGACGAGGCCGCGTGGATCACCGGCCAGGTCATCAACTCGGAGGGCGGCTTCCTGCTGAGCGGCGAGAACTTCACCCCGGTACCGGGCGGCCCCTGGCCCCGCGAACGCCCGGCGGACCTGCCACGACCACTCCCGACAGAACCGGACCGAGAACCGGACCGAGCATCGGAGCGAGAGCCGGGCAGAGGTCCGGAGCGGGAGTCGGACAAGCCCTAGGGCCTATCCGGAAAGTCCCGTCTGGCCCGCGACGCCCGGCACGGCACGGCACCGCACCGCACCGCACCAACAAGACATCAGCCGTGCCCCGCCCGGCGGGCGTGAGCGAGCGCGGCGAACAGTTCCGTCGCGTCCGCCCCGCTCGGCAGGCCGCTCACCTGGCCGTCACCGACCTCCACCACCCGCCACACCCCGTCGTCCCGCAGCGCCATGTCCGTGGTGACGAAGCGGCAGCCCAGCGCGCGCACCGCCGCCCGCACGGCGGCGAGTTCCGGCACCGGTGTCTTCCCAGGGGTGTCCGGGTGGGCCGTCACCAGTAGCGGTTCGCCGTCCAGCCACCACACCCGTGCCTCGCCGCCCGGCACGAAGTTCTCGTACGTACGCAGCACCACGCCGCCCGTCAGAGACTCCTCCTGCAACGCGAAGAGGCGCTCCACGGTGGCGGCGAGCGCCGCGTGGTCCGTCAGCTCCGGTACATGGCACGCCTCGTGCCACTCGTGCTTGCGTGACTTGACGTAGTCCTTCACCACCGCCGGGCCGTCGCCCAGCGGCGCGGCGAGCCCGGCCAGTTCGGCGGCCGACGGCGGCTCGCCCGGTGCGCGGGCGCACCAGACGCTCCTGGGGGTGAGGTGGGCGAACGTCTCGTACCAGCCGGGCAGTTCATGGGCCCGCCGGTACGAGGCGGCGTCCGTGAGCAAGGCGCAGCCGCGCTCGCGCAGGCCGCGCTCCAGCGCCGCGTACCGCTCGGCGGGGATCATCCAGCCCCGGTACCAGTACGCCCCCGAGTCCCGCCCGACCCGGGCAACGGCAGCGGCCGTGTCCCCGGCGAGCAGCGTGTCGTGGTCCAGCAGCGCGGTCCGCGCGCCCTCGGACCGGACGAGGGCGGCCTCCGCGGTGAACTCCGGGTCGGTCCTGGTGGCCCGCAGCGGATCGCCGCAGTGGAGAAAGCCCGCGTTCGTCTCACCCATCGCTGCCCCCGTCGTCCCCGTCGTCCCCGTCGTCCCCGTCGTGCTCGTAGTCCCCGTCGTGCTCGTCGTTCTCGTTCTGCGAAGTCCGGGCGCCCGGCGCGTCGTGCCGCCGGGCGCCCCGGGCCTCAGAGCTTGGACAGCTCGTCCACCAGAACGTCCAGCCCCAGCGAGCCCTGCGACAGCGCGGCCATGTGCCACGCCTTCGCGTCGAACGCGTCGCCGTGCCGCTCACGCGCGTTGGCACGGCCCTGGAGCCACGCACGCTCACCCAGCTTGTAGCCGATCGCCTGGCCCGGCATCGACAGATAGCGGGTCAGCTCGCTCTCCACGAAGTCGGCCGGCCTGCCGCTGTGCTTCCCGAAGAACTCCTCCGCCAGCTCCGGCGTCCAGCGCTCGCCGGGGTGGAACGACGAGTCCGCGGGGATCTCCAGCTCCAGATGCATACCGATGTCCACGATGACCCGGCACGCCCGCATCATCTGCGCGTCCAGATAGCCGAGCCGGCGCTCCGCGTCCGGCAGGAAGCCCAGCTCGTCCATCAGCCGCTCCGCGTACAGCGCCCAGCCCTCGGCGTTCGCGCTGACACCGCCCACGGACGCCTGGTAGCGGGAGAGCTGGTCGGCGACATGCGTCCACTGCGCGATCTGGAGGTGATGACCGGGGACGCCCTCGTGGTACCAGGTCGACACCAGGTCGTACACCGGGAACCGGGTCTCGCCCATCGTCGGCAGCCAGGTGGTGCCGGGCCGGGAGAAGTCCTCGGAGGGGCCGTTGTAGTAGGGCGCCGCCGCGCCGCCGGGCGGGGCGATGCGGGACTCCACCTTCCGTACCCGTTCGGCGAGTTCGAAGTGTGTGCCGTCCAGCGCGTCGATGGCCTCGTCCATCAGGGCCTGGAGCCACTTGCGTACCTCCTCCACCCCCTCGATGTGCTCGCCGTGCTTGTCGAGGTGCGCCAGCGCCTCCCAGGGCGTCGCGCCGGGCAGGATCTTCGCCGCCTCGGTGGTCATCTCGGCGTGCAGCCGGTGGTACTCGGACCAGCCGTACGCGTACGCCTCGTCGAGATCGAGGTCCGCGCCGTTGAAGTAGCGCGACCAGCGGGTGTACCGCTCGCGGCCCACGGTGTCGGGCGCGTCCGCCACGGCCGGCGCGTACACGTCGCGCATCCAGTCGCGCAGCTCGGCGACGGCGCCGGTGGCGGCACCGGCCGCCGCGGCCAGCTCCGTACGGAGGGCGTCCGGCCCGGCCGCCGCGAACTCGTCGAACCAGCCGTGCCCGTCGCCCGCCCACTCGGTGAGCTGACCGATGAACGTCGCGGTCGGCCGGGGCCCGGCCGGCAGCCGCCGCTCCAGGCCGAGGGCCAGCGACTCCCGGTACCCGGCCAGCGCGGCCGGCACGGCGCGCAGGCGCTGGGCCACAGCCGCCCAGTCCTCCTCCGTCCCGGTCGGCGTCACGGCGAAGATGTCGCGGACGTGGTGGGCGGGGGAGTGGATGTTGCTGACGGCGCGCAGATGCTCGTCGGCGTCGTGGACGGCGAGTTCGGCGGTCAGCCGCTCGTGGAGCAGCCTGGCGCAGCGCCGCTCCTGATCGGTGTCGGCCCCCGGCAGCTTTGTCGCGATGTCGAGCTTGGCGAGGGTCTCGCGGGCGAGGTCGGCGAGTGCCTTCGCTCCGGCCGGTGAGTAGTCGGGAAGGCGGCCGGAGCTGGCCGCGACGCCGAGGAACGTTCCGGTGATCGGATTGAGTTCGATGAGTGCGTCGACATAGGCGTCGGCGACCTGGCGGGGCAGCGCGCTGCTGGAAGTGTCTGGCATGGCGACATCCTCTCCGAGTGAGGACCGCGCGTCACCCCGCCTCAGGACCGCGTTGTCGGCGAATTGGCTGATGAAGGCGGCATGAGCGGGCCGCAGTCCCACTGCTGGAACACCAACCGCGTTTCCACCCGGGCCACTTCGGGCCGGGAGGTGAACTCGTCCACGACGAGTCGTTGCAGGTCCGCCGTGTCCGCCACGGCCACATGGACCAGATAGTCGTCGGGTCCGGTCAGATGGAACAGGGCGCGGGACTCGGGCAGGCCCCGGATCCGCTCCACGAACGGCTTGATCAGCTCGCGTCGGTGCGGCCGGACCTGCACGGAGAGCAACGCCTGGAGCCCGCGGCCGAGTTTGGCCGGATCGAGGCGGAGCTGCTGTCCTAGAATTACCCCGGATCGCCGCAGTCGGGACACTCGGTCCAGACAGGTCGACGCGGCCACCCCGACCTCGGCGGCGATGTCCCGGTAGGTGGTCCGTGCGTCGTTCTGAAGCAGGCGCAGTATGTGCAGATCAATCGGGTCAAGTACGACCGACTCACTCATCCGCCGAACGTAGCACGGAGTATTCCCCGTGCTTCCCGGTGGATGTTCAGAGTGCGTGCATGAACCCCATGGATGCCGACGGCATGACCGCCCCCGTGACCCTGTCCGCGCCCTTCCCCCGGGCGCTCGCGACCGAGGCCGTGCACGCGGGCCGGGACGACCTGGCGCGGCTCGGCGTGCACGCGGCGCCGATCGACCTGTCGACGACCTACCCCTCGTACGACACCCGTGAGGAGGCCGCGCGGATCGACGAGTTCGCCGCGACCGGCGCACGGCCCGAGGGGCCGCCCGTCTACGCGCGCCTCGACAATCCCACGACGGCCCGGTTCGAGACGGCGCTGGCGCGGCTGGAGGGCACCGAGAGCGCGGTGGCCTTCGCCAGCGGCATGGCGGCGCTGACGGCCGTCCTGCTCGTACGGTCGGGGCTGGGGCTGCGCCATGTCGTCGCCGTACGTCCTCTGTACGGATGCAGCGACCACCTCCTGACCGCGGGGCTCCTCGGTACGGAGGTCACCTGGACCGATCCGGCGGGCATCGCCGACGCGATCCGCCCCGACACCGGTCTGGTACTGGTCGAGACCCCCGCGAACCCGACCCTCGCGGAGGTCGACATCGCCGCCGTCGCCCACGCCTGCGGCTCGATACCCCTGCTGGTCGACAACACGTTCGCCACGCCCGTCCTGCAACGTCCCGTCGAGCACGGCGCGCGGCTCGTGCTGCACAGCGCGACGAAGTACCTCGGCGGCCACGGCGATGTCCTCGGCGGTGTGGTGGCGTGCGACGAGGAGTTCGCGCGGGGGCTGCGCCAGGTGCGGTTCGCGACCGGCGGAGTGCTGCACCCGATGGCGGGCTATCTGCTGCTGCGCGGTCTGTCCACACTGCCCGTACGGGTACGGGCGGCCTCCGCCACCGCCGCCGACCTGGCCCGCAGACTGGCCGCCGATCCGCGTATCGCCCGGGTGCACTACCCCGCCATCGGCGGGGCGATGGTCTCCTTCGAGGTGTACGGCGACCCGCACGAGGTGATCGCCGGGGTCCGGCTGATCACCCCGGCCGTGAGCCTCGGCAGTGTCGACTCGCTCATCCAGCACCCGGCCTCCATCAGCCACCGCATCGTGCCCGAGGGAGACCGGCGCTCGGCCGGGGTGAGCGACCGGCTGCTGCGGATGTCGGTCGGTCTGGAGGATGTCGAGGACCTGTGGCGGGATCTGACGGAGGCGCTCAGCGCCCGGCCTGGTCGCGCAGCGCACTCTCCTGAGCCTGGTACGGAGTCTCGTGCGCGGTCCCGTACGGCGTCGGCCGCTCGTTCTGCCGCTCCTTCTGCCGTTCGTTCTGCCGTTCGTCCGTCGCCTTCAGCCGGGCGGTGACGACCAGCGTGCCACCCTCTATCTGGTAGTCGAGCGGCAGACCGAGTCCGCGCATCGCGGCGACCATGCCGGTGTTGGACGCCTGCGTGACGGCGTACACACTCGCGGAACCGGCCTCGACGGCGAGTGCGACGAGCCGGCCGAGCAGCTCGGTGCCGATCCCGCGCCGCTGCCAGGCGTCCTCGACGATCAGCGCGACCTCGGTCTCGTCGCCGTCCCACAGAAGATGGCCGAGCGCGACGAGCCGCCCCGACGCCGTCTGGACCTTGAGCGTCCGTCCGTGGCGCGGGCTCAGCAGATGGTCTAGATAGCGGTCGGCGTCACCGACGGGGCCGTGGTAGCGCAGGCCGAGGGTGCGCTCCGAGCAGCGCTCGTGCATCTCCGACGCCGCGTCGACGTCGCTCTGGTCGGCGCGCCGCACGGTGATCTTGCCCTCGGGCAGCGTCAGGACGTCCCGGCTGCGCGGGACGCGCGGGCCGAGGCGCGCGTCGAGTTCGACCAGGGCGCGGGCCCTGGCGAACTCGGTGGGTGTGAACGGCAGGTAGTGGCGCTCGACGCTGATCACACCGCCGTTCGGGTCGCGCATACGCATCGTGGTGCCCTCCAGAATGCCCTCGACGGGGGCGGTCTCGCCGGTCGGGCCGCCGGTGGGGGAGACGGCGGGCAGTGAGTGGATCGTGCAGCGGCCGAGCAACTGGCGCAGCGCGAGGGGAAGTTCGGCGGCGTCCAGGGCGGTACGGGTGGCGAGCCCCAGGATCCGGGTCGGCGCGTCCACGAGGTCGTGGGTGTCGGCGCGCTCGATCCAGATGTCGCTGCCGCCCGCCAGGGAGATCTCGCGGCTGAGCTGTCGCGCGGCCAGCGAGACGGGCGCGCGCAGCAGGAACTCGTCGACGGTGCCGGTGGCCAGCGGGTGGGTCTGGAGGGTGAGGATGTCCACCTCGCGGCGGGCGAGGACCGTGCACAGCGCGGCCAGTGAGCCCGGGGCGTCGCGCACGGTGGCGCGCATCCGCCACAGGGCGGTGGCGCTGTCGCCGTCGAGGCCCCCGGCCGCGCCTGACGGCGTGTCCGCCGCCGTGCCGGTCGCCGGGGCCGTCGCCAGGTCCGCCGCCGTACCCGCCGGTGACGCCTGGGCCGGTGGCGCGTGGCCGTGGTGACCGTGGCGGCGTGACCACCAGAGGTGGAAGCCGGCCGTGACGATCAGGGCGACCGCGGACGTGACGAGCAGGAACGGTCCGTCGGGGCCGTGCGCGACCGTGTTCGCGACGGCGTCGGCGACCGCGACCGCGGTGAACAGGGCGGCCAGTTCGACGAGATCCCGGCGCCAGTGGTGGGGGCGGCGGGCACTCTTCGCAGAAGTCACATCGGTCATGACCTCACTGTGACTCAGCGGTGTTGCGCGGTAACGAACGTACTGTGACTGATGGGTAAAAGATGCTTCTGTTCGCCTATCAACTACTTTTGGTTGATTTATGGCATGAGTTGCCCACGCGGCCGGGCGAGAGTCGCACAGTGAGACTACCCGCCCGGCCGCCGAACCCGTACGGCCCCGCTACTGTCCGACCTTCCCCGGCTTCAGCACCTTGCTGAACAGCACCTTGTTCCCCTGGGCCCGCAGCCGGACCGTCAGTTCGCCGCTCTCGCCGTCGATGTCGACCTCGCCGAAGTACTGCGACGACTCCATCGGCGAGACATTCGCCCGGTCCGGCGCCTGCACGAAGACGCGGTTCGGCCCGAAGGTCGAGTCCAGCGCGTTCGCCTGGAAACCGCCCGCCGCCAGCGGACCCGACACGAACTCCCAGAACGGGGCGAAGTCCTTGAACGCCGCCCGCTCCGGCTCGTAGTGCTGCGCCGACGTGTAGTGCACGTCCGCCGTCAGCCACACCGTGCCGGTGATCCGGCGGTGCTTGATGTACCGCAGCAGGTCGGCGATCTGGAGTTCGCGGCCCAGCGGCGCGCCCGGGTCGCCCTGCGCGACGGCCTCGATGTTCGCCGTGCCGTCCGGTACGACCAGACCGATCGGCATGTCGGCCGCGATCACCTTCCACACCGCGCGCGAGCGTGACAACTCCCGCTTGAGCCAGTCGAGTTGTTCGGCGCCGAGGATGCCCGTCGTGTCGTCGGGCTGCCGGCCGGGGGAGTTGGCGTTCCGGAACGAGCGCATGTCCAGCACGAACACGTCGAGCAGCGGCCCGTACCGCACCACCCGGTGCACCCGCCGGTCCTCGCCGCGCGCCCGGAGCGTCTGCACCGGGAAGTACTCGCCGAACGCCTGGATCGAGCGCGCCGCCAGCACGTCGACGTTCTTCTCCTGATAGCGGACGTCGTCCAGGATCTGCCCCGGGTACCAGTTGTTGCGCACCTCGTGGTCGTCCCACTGCACGATCGTCGGGACCTGCGCGTTGAACCGGCGGACGTTGTGGTCCAGCAGGTTGTAACGGAACTGCCCCCGGTACTCGTTCAGCGTCTCCGCGACCTTCGCCTTCTCCTCCGTGACGATGTTGCGCCAGATCCGCCCGTCCGGCAGCGTCACCGACGGCTCCAGCGGCCCGTCCGCGTACACGGTGTCGCCGCTGCACAGGAAGAAGTCCGGGTCGAGCCGGCGCATGTCGTCGTACGCGCGGTAGCCGCCGATGTCCGGGTTGATGCCCCAGCCCTGGCCCGCGATGTCGCCCGACCACAGGAATCGCACGTCCTGCCGGCGCCGGTCCGGGGCCGTACGGAACGAGCCGTACACCGGCTCGCTCGTACGCCGGGGGTCGTCCGGGTCCGCCAGCGTCACCCGGTAGTGGACCTGCTCACCGGCGGGCAGCCCGCGCAGCGGCGTCGTCCCCGTGAAGTCGGAGCCGGGGCCCAGCAGCGGGCCGTGCCAGGTACGCGTACGGCGGAAGGAACTGGTCGCCGAGGTCTCCACCGTCATCCGCGCGGGCCGGTCGGAGCGGATCCACACCAGACCCGACGACGAGGTGACATCGCCCGTCTGGACACCCCAGTCGGCGCCCGGCCGGCCGGAGAGCGCCAGGGCGGGCGCGGCGCCCGCGACCGTCCCGGCGACGGCGGCGCTCACGGGCAGGGCCAGCGCGGCGGAGGCGGCGACGGAGCCGCGCAGTACGGTGCGGCGGTCCGTGGTGTTGGCGGGTTTCCCGGGGCTGTTCGTCATCGATGTGCCTCCTGCGGCGAGATCGGTGTGCCTGGTGTGCCGTGCCATACGTAGCGCCCGGCAGCGGCCGGGACACGAACCCCGGGTGAACAACCCGCCCGCCACCAGGCCCGATCAGTCCCGGTGAGTCCCGATCAGCCCCGCCCGACCGCCTCGGCCAACAGCCGCACCCCGCGCGTGATGTCGGACGGCGACTGGTGCGCGTACCCCATCACCAGCCGGACCCGGCCGTCGTCCGGCCGCGCCGTGCCGTGGTACGCAAGCGCCCGCAGCGCCACCCCGGCCGCCGCCGCCCGATCGAGGAACCGGGCCTCGGGACCGTAACGCGCCGGCAGCACCGCGATGATGTGCAGACCCGCCGCGATCCCGCTGACCTCGGTCCCGGGGAAGTGCTCGTCCAGCGCCCCGATCAGCGTGTCCCTGCGCCGCCGGTACGCCAGCCGGCAGCGGCGCAGATGGCGGTCGTAGCCGCCCTGTCCGACGAAGTCCGCGAGCAGCGCCTGTTCCAGTACGGGATTGCCGAGGTCCATGGTGCGTTTGCGCTCGACCAGTTCCTCGGTCAGCCCCGCGGGCGCCAGCAGCCAGCCGATCCGCAGACCGGGCGCCATCGACTTGCTGACCGAGCCCATGTACGCGACGCGCTCCGGGTCCAGCCCCTGCAACGCGCCCACCGGAGCCCTGTCGTAGCGGAAGTCCCCGTCGTAGTCGTCCTCCAGGACGTAGCCGTCCACCGACCGCGCCCAGTCGAGGAGTTCGGTCCGGCGCCGCGCCGAGTACGCGATACCGGACGGGAACTGATGGGCCGGGGTCGTCACCACGGCGCCCACGCCCGCCCGCGCCGCCGCGCCCGGCACCAGACCCTCGGAGTCCAGCGGCAGCGGCACCGCGCGCAGCCCGGCCGCGCCCAGCACCGCCACATTCTCCGGACTGCCGGGATCCTCCAGACCCACGGTCCGCACCCCGCGCCCGTGCAGCGCGAAACCGAGCAGCGTCATCGCCTGCGCCACCCCGGAACAGACCAGCAGCCGCTCCGGATCGGCCGCCACCCCGCGCCGCCGGGTGAGCAGCGCCGCCAGCGCCGTACGCAGCTCCGGCAGGCCGCGCGGATCGGGATAGCCGAGCGCCCGGTGCGGCAGCCGCGCCAGTACGGCCCGGTGCGTGGCACCCCACGCGGCGCGCGGGAAGAGCGAGAGGTCCGGCGTCCCGGGGACGAAGTCGGCCCGCGCGCCCGGCGGATGGGGCGCCCGGTCACGCGTCCCCCGGGCCGCCGCCCGTACCGCGTCACCCACCCATGTCCCGGAACCCTGCCCACTGCGCAGATAGCCCTCGGCCGTGAGCTGTTCGTACGCGTCCGTCACCAGACCCCGTGAGACCCCGAGATCCGCCGCGAGTTCACGGCTCGACGGCAGCCGGGTGCCCGCCGCCAGCCGCCCCGACCGCACCGACTCACGCAGGGCCGACTGGAGTTCACGCCCGCGCCGGCGGGCGGGCGCGGAGGCCAGCGTGACCTTCCACGCGTCGGTCCACGCCGTCCCCGACCCGTCGTCGGCGTCCCGGCCGGCGTCCCCGGCCGCACTCAAAGTGGTCCTCGATACCGTCATGGGAGTGGACCTTAATCCGGACCACCTCGATCCGTAGCGTCGCCGCCATGAAAGCCACTTCCCCCGCCTCGCAGCCGGCCGGGATGCTCCTCGCCGCCTTCGCCTGCACCCTCGTCGGCGCCTCCTTCACCGCCAACAGCGTCCTCGGCGACTACCCGTACGCCGGCGGCCAGGCCATCCGCTACGCCATCGCCTGTCTGCTCCTCCTCCCGCTCGTCCGGCGCGGCGCCGCCGCGCCGCTGCGCGCCCTCACCCGCCGGCAGTGGGGCAGGCTCGCCGCCGTCGCCGGCGTCGGCATGGTCGGCTTCAACCTCGCCGTCATCGCCGCCGAACGCACCGCCGAGCCCGCTGTCCCCGGTGTCTTCGTCGGCTGCGCGCCGGTCGTCGTCGCCGTCCTCTTCCCCCTGCTGAGCCGGCGCCGGCCCGCGCGCCCCGTCGTGTACGGCGCGCTGCTGGTCGCCGTCGGCGCGTTCACGGTCCAGGGCTGGGGGCGTACGGACGCCGCCGGCCTGGCCTGGTCCGTCGCCGCGCTCGTCGGCGAGGTCGGCTTCGCCGTACTGGCCGTCCCCGTGCTGCGTCCGCTCGGACCCCGGCTGCTCTCCGCGACGGTGGCCGGCGTCGCCGCGATCGAGTCCACCGTCGCCGGACTCCTCCTGGACGGGTCCCGGTTCGTTCGCGTACCCACCGGTGCGGAGGCGTTGGCGCTCGGCTGGCAGGCGGCCGTCGTGACCGTGATCGGCTTCATCTGCTGGTACATGGCCATGCAGCGGATCGGCGCCGAGCGGGCCACGCTGTTTTCCGGCCTCATCCCGGTGGCCGCGGCGCTCACCGCGCCCCTCGTCGGCACGGGGGCGTACGGCCCCGCCCAGGCCGCCGGGAGCCTGCTGGTGGGCGTCGGTGTGGCACTGGGCTCGGGGGCGTTCCGGGCGCGGGCGGCGGCCCGCCGGACGGCGGAGAGCGAGCCGGTCGGCGCCCCCTGACACCCCGGTCCGACATGCCGTTATGTGTCCGTCCCGACACGTCAGGTCCCCGCCCCCGGCGCTCCCACCTGCTGGTGCCGTCGTTTCACGCCAAACCTGCGAACTCTGCGTGAACGATCTGTGGCAGAGTGCGATTCCGTCGCTCGCTGCCCGCAGGATTGGTCTTGACCAACGCGATCGGCCGTCCTACTCTCGGAGAGTTAGTGCAGGAACCTTTAATAAACAAGTGCATGGAAAAGCCGCCGGGGACACGGCGATTGCGGAGGATCACGGTGGGGACCACGCAGCTCGAAACGGTGCCGGAGCCGAAGTACTGGCACCTCAAGACCGTGCTGGGCGAAGCACTCGACACCGATTTCGCCGTCGGGGAGGTCCTGCCCAACGAACGTGACCTCGCCGCCCGCTTCGGAGTCGCGCGCGCCACGCTCCGCCAGGCACTCGAACAGCTCGAACTCGAAGGCCGGTTGCAGCGCCGCCGCGGCGTCGGCACCACCGTCGCGCCCCCGCGGGTGGGTGTCGACGTGTCGACCACCCAGCAGGAGTGGCCGGGCGCCGACCCGGACGCGTGGCAGCCCGTCGACGCGGTGTCGGCCGTCGCGCCCGCCGCCGTCGCCAGGATGCTCGGCACGGACGCGGCCGACGAGGTCCACACGGTCCGCAGGACCCGCGTGACCCACGGTCAGACCGTTGCGGCCGAGCTGCTGTACGTGCCCTCGGCGTCCGTCCCCGAGCTGCCCGCCATAGACATCCCCTCGGGCCCCGCCCGCGCGCGCAGCGTGCTGCGTGAGCTTCAGCGGCTCGGCATGGAGGGCCAGGACCGCGCCGTCGAGCTGGGCTCGGCCCGGGTGGACGACGCCAAGGAGCTCGACCGGCTGCCCGGCGCGCCCGTCCTCGTCGTCACCACCCGCTATCTCGCCGGAGGCCGTACCGCCGCCGTCTCGGTGGCGACCTACCGGGCCGACACCTGCCGGCTCACCTTCGGGGACACCGGGGACGTACAGATAAGCCACCACACGGACGAACGCCAGGCCTCCTGACGACTTCTTCCCACCCGTACGGCCCGTCGCGCGACTCAGCGGCGGGCCGTCACCGTTCCCTCGACGGCGAACAGTTGCTCCTCGACATGGTCCAGCGCCAGCCGCAGCGCGCCCGTCGCCACCGCGGCCTCACCCAGCAGCGACAGCGTCACCCGGGGCGGGCGCAGACAGTACCGGGACAGCTCGTCACGCAGCGGGTCGAGTACGCCGTCGAGACCGGCCGCCCAGCCGCCGACGACCACCAACTCGGGGTCGAGCGCCAGGACCAGCGCGGCCACGTCGTGGACCAGCCGCTGGATGAACCGCTCCATCGCTTGCTTCGCCTCGACGTCACCCTGCTTCGCCAGCGCGAACACTCGGGCCACGGCCCGCTCGTCGAGTGGGTGCAGCGGCTCGTCGGTCGTCGACAGCAGCTTCTCGGGCGTCACCTCGCGGCCCAGCAGATGCAGCGCCCCGATCTCACCGGCCGCGCCGTGGAAACCGCGGTGCAGCCGCCCGCCGATCAGCGAGCCCGCCCCCGGGCTGAGGCCCGCCAGGACGAACACGACATTGTCCGAGTCGGTCGCCGCGCCCTTCCAGTGCTCGGCCACGGCGGCGGCGTTGGCGTCGTTCTCCACCAGCACCGGACAGCGGAACGAGCGCCGCAACCGCTCGCCGAGCGCCAGCCCCGTCCAGCCGGGCAGCGCCGTACCGAGCCGTACCGTCCCGTCGGCCTCCACGATCCCCGGGCTGCCGACCCCGACGGCCCGCAGTGAGCTGCGCGCCACCCCCGCGCGGCGCAGCACGTCGGCGACGACGGCCCGCACACGGTCCAGCCGCTCGTCGGCCGACGCGGTCTCCGTGGCGTCGCGCGAACTGGCCCCGATGATCCGGCCGTCGAGCCCCGACAGCAGCGCGGCGACCCGGTGCGGGCCGATCTCGATGCCCAGCAGATGCCCGGCCTCGGCCCGGAACCGGAACCTGCGCGCGGGGCGGCCCTGACGGCGGGCCTCACCCTCGCCCGGCGCCGACTCCACGACCAGCCCGGTCTCCATCAGCCCTTCGACGACCCCCTCGACCGTCGGCCGCGACAGACCGGTGATCCGGGTCAGATCGGTGAAGGTGGGGCAGTCGGCACCCCGCAGGGCGTGCAGCACCACGGCGGAGTTGATCCGCCGCAACAAGGATGGGTCCCCGCCGGTCAGCCGCCCCACGGTCAGTCCTCCAGCCTCGTGCGCGTGTCTGCCGGATGGTACTCGGTCGTCATCGAGGCGGCTAACGGACGACGACACGGGGATCCCGGCCCTGCCGGAAAGCTCCCTTCGACGGCCGGAAGCGACCGGTCGCGGGGGAGGCGGGACGGCGATGTCCGGGCGATGCCTGACGGCCTGCCAATTGTCAGTGCCGGGCGCTTTACTGGAGTCATGAGCACCGCACGGCACCTCGCCACCATCGATCTGCTGTGCGCCCGGCCCTTCCCGGCCGAGCGCGCCGGGTCAGAGATGGGGACGAGCGGGCCGGGGTATCACCTCGCGGAGCTGGCGAGCGGCGAGAGCTTCCGGGAGGACGACGGCGCGCGCCGCGCGGAGGAGGCCGAGCAGTACGAGGCGGAGTGCGCAGCCCTCGCGTCGGTGCTGGAGGTGCGGTGGGGCGAGCCGCACCTGGTCAGCCTCTGGAGCACCCGGGTCCGCGGCGGCGAGGGCGAGGAGATACCGGAGCCGTGGCGCGCCCTGTCCGACGGCGTCGGCCACGCGCACCTGTGGCGGACCGGGGGCCGCTGGGTCGTGATCGGTGTGTCCGTCCAGGGCGAGGAGCAGCCCTTCCAACTGCTGGCGGCGGTGACGGAGATCGACCCGCCGTAGCCGTGTCCCGCGATCGGTGCGAGCGCGCCACCGAGCCGGTACGCGGAGTCGGTGCGCCTTGTCGGTGCGCCTTGTCGGTGCGCCGATCCGGTACGCCTTGTCGGTACGCGGGACTGGCCGGGGCGGCCCGTCAGGAGCCCGTCAGGTCCGGCATCTCCGCCGCCACCCGCAGCCTGCCGAACTCCTCCGCCATCGTCTGCGCCGTCCAGTGCGCGTTGAGCCCGCTCGGGTTGGGCAGCGCCCAGATCCGGGTCTCCCCGATCGTCCGCGTCTGGGGGCCGATCGCCGCCCGCCGGTCGTCAAACGCCGTGCGGTACGCGGTGATGCCCACGACCGCCAGCCAGCGGGGCCGCAGCCGCTCCACCCGCGCCACCAGGAGCCGGCCGCCTTCACGGAACTCCTCGGCGCTCAACTCATCGGCCCGCGCCGTCGCACGCGCCACGACGTTGGTGATGCCGAGACCGTGGTCCAGCAGCTCGTCCTGCTCGGAGGGCGCCAACTGCCGCGGGGTGAAACCCGACAGCCGCAGCACCGGCCAGAAGCGGTTGCCCGGCCGGGCGAAGTGATGGCCCGTCGCCGCCGACATCAGACCGGGGTTGATACCGCAGAAGAGCACGCCCAGGCCCGCCGCGGCCACGTCGGGGATGACGCGGTCGCGCGCGGCGGCCAACTCCTCGGGCTTCACCTCGCCGGCTTCAGAGGATCGACCCGGGCGTGTATCCGGCGGCCTCCGGGTGCCGCTTCACGATCTCCTCGATCCGGGCGACGACCGCCGCGACCTGGTCACCCGCCGCACCGGTGAAGGACAGCTTGTCCGCCATCAACGCGTCCAACCGCCCCCGGTCCAGCGGCATCCGCTCGTCCGCCGCGAGCTTGTCCAGCAGTTCGTTGCGCTCCGCGCCCCGCTCACGCATCGCGAGCGCCGAGGCGACGGCGTGCTCCTTGATGACCTCGTGCGCGGCCTCCCGGCCGACTCCCGCGCGTACGGCGGCCATCAGGACCTTCGTCGTCGCCAGGAACGGCAGATAGCGGTCCAGTTCGCGCGCCACCACCGCCGGGAACGCCCCGAACTCGTCGAGCACCGTCAGGAACGTCTCCAGCAGCCCGTCGAACGCGAAGAACGCGTCCGGCAGCGCCACCCGGCGCACCACCGAGCACGACACGTCGCCCTCGTTCCACTGGTCGCCCGCCAGCTCGCCCGTCATCGACGCGTAGCCGCGCAGGATGACCATCAGCCCGTTGACGCGCTCGCAGGAGCGGGTGTTCATCTTGTGCGGCATCGCCGACGAGCCGACCTGGCCCGGCTTGAAGCCCTCGGTGACCAGTTCGTGTCCGGCCATCAGCCGGATCGTCTTCGCCACCGACGAGGGCCCGGCGGCCAGTTGGACCAGCGCGGTCACCACGTCGTAGTCCAGCGAACGCGGATACACCTGGCCGACCGAGACGAACGCGTGGCCGAAGCCCAGATGCCCCGCGATCCGGCCCTCCAGATCCGCGAGCTTCGCCGGGTCGCCGCCGAGCAGGTCGAGCATGTCCTGCGCCGTACCGACCGGACCCTTGATACCGCGCAGCGGATAGCGGGCGAGGAGGTCCTCCAGCCGGCCGTACGCGACCAGCAGCTCGTCCGCGGCCGTCGCGAAGCGCTTGCCGAGGGTGGTCGCCTGCGCGGCGACATTGTGCGAGCGGCCCGCCATGACCAGCTCCGCGTACTCTCCGGAGAGCTTCCCCAGGCGCGCGAGGACCGCCACCGTACGGTCGCGCATCAGCTCCAGCGAGAGCCGGACCTGCAACTGTTCGACGTTCTCCGTCAGATCCCGCGACGTCATGCCCTTGTGGACCTGCTCATGACCGGCGAGCGCGTTGAACTCCTCGATCCGCGCCTTCACGTCGTGCCGGGTGACCTTCTCGCGCTCGGCGATCGACGCCAGGTCGACCTGGTCGAGCACCCGCTCGTAGTCGGCGAGCGCGGACTCCGGCACCTCGATGCCGAGATCCCGCTGGGCCCGCAGCACGGCGAGCCACAGCTGCCGCTCCAGCCTCACCTTCTGCTCGGGGGACCAGAGCACGGCCAGCTCCGCCGAGGCGTAGCGGCCGGCGAGGACATTGGGGATACGGGGCTTCACAGACGCAGCAGTCACGTAGCCGGATTCTACGTGGCGCTTCCCGCAGGTCCGAGCCATGCCCGTGGCCGCCTCCCGGCGCCGGGCGTCAGGCCTGCCCGCGCCGCGCCCCCGCGTCACCCGGCAGCGGCTCCGGTACCGCCTCCGGTACCGGCTCGTACGGCAGCAGCTCCGGCCGCTTCGGCGGCCGGCCGTCCCCCGACGACCTGCCCGTCAGCCGGCGGCCGATCCACGGCCCCAGATGCTGCCGAGCGAACCGCGCGTCCCCGGTGCGCCGGGTCAGCCAGCCCACGGGCAGATCGGGCGCCAGCTCCGCGCGCCAGTCGTCCGCCGGCTCCATGCCCAGCGCCTGCCACACGGCCTCGGCGACCCTGCGGTGCCCCTCGGCGGTCAGATGCAGCCGGTCCACGTCCCACATGCGCTGCTCGCCGAGCACGGGCGCCCCGTACAGATCGACCACCACCGCGCCGTGCCGCGCGGCCAGCTCGTCGATGAACGAGAACAGCCGCTCCCAGCGGTGCCGGAACCGCTCCATCACCGGACCCCGGCGGGCGGGGCTGCGCATCAGCACCAGCTGACCGCAGGCCGGCGCGAGGCGCGCGACCGACTCCTCCAGCTGACCGAGGACCAGTCCCGCGTCGTACTTCGGCCGCAGGGTGTCGTTGAGCCCGCCGACCAGCGTCACCACGTCCGCCCGCATCGCGGCGGCGGCGTCCACCTGCTCGTCGAGGATCTGGCCGATGAGCTTGCCGCGTACGGCGAGATTCGCGTACCGGAAGCCGGGCGTACGCTCCGCGAGCCGGGCCGCGAGCTGGTCCGCCCAGCCCCGGTAGGACCCGTCCGGCAGAAGGTCGGACATGCCCTCGGTGAACGAGTCCCCGACGGCGACGAGGCTGGTGTACGTGGCGTTCTTCTCCATGGCGTCAGCGATCGTATCGCGGGCCGCCGGCCGCTCCCCGACGGGCCTCAGGACCCCTGCGTATGCCGTCCGACCAGCTCACGCAGGACGTCCTCCATCGTCACCATGCCCTCCAGCCTGCCGTCCTCGTCCAGCACGGCGGCCAGATGCGTACGGCTGCGGCGCATCGCCGTCAGGACGTCGTCCATCGGGGTCTCCGCCCGCACCTGGGCGATCGCCCGCATCCCGGAGGTCTCGAACGACTCGTCGCGCGGCACCGCGTCCAGGGCGTCCTTCACATGCAGATAGCCCAGGATCCGCCGGGATTCGTCCACCACCGGGAAACGGGAGAATCCGGTCTCCGCCGCCAGTGCCTCCAGCTCCTCCGGGGTGATCCCCACCCGCGCCGTCTCGACCCGCTCCAGGGGCATGACCACGTCCCGCACCGGCCTGCGCCCCAGCTCCAGCGCGTCGTGCAGCCGCTCGGCGGCGCGGTCGTCGAGCAGTCCCGCGTCGCCCGCGTCCGTGACCATCCGGTCCAGTTCGGCGTCGGTGAACGTCGCCGACACCTCGTCCTTGGTCTCCACCCGCAGCAGCTTCAGCAGCCCGTTGGCGAACGCGTTGACCGTGAAGATCACCGGCCGCAGCGCGCGCGAGAGCCAGACCAGTGCCGGGCCGAGGAGCAGCGCCGTGCGTACCGGTTCGGCCAGTGCGACATTCTTGGGCACCATCTCGCCGAGCAGCATGTGCAGATATGTCGCCAGGGCGAGCGCGATGACGAACGAGATGGGGTGCACCACCCCGTGCGGTACGCCCACCGCGTCGAAGACGGGCTCCAGCAGATGTGCGATGGCCGGCTCGGCGACGATGCCGAGCACCAGCGTGCACAGCGTGATGCCGAGCTGGGCCGTGGCGAGCATCGCCGACACATGGCGCAGACCCCACAGGACGCTGCGCGCGCGCCGGTCGCCCTCCTCGGCGGCCGGTTCGATCTGGCTGCGGCGCACCGAGATCAGGGCGAACTCGGCCCCGACGAAGAACGCGTTGAGGACCAGGGTCAGCAGTCCGACGAGCAGTTGGATCGCGGTCATCGCCCCGTCCTCCCGCCGTTGTCGGTCCCGCGGCCGGGCCGGCCGTCGTCCGGCCCGCCGTCGTCGTCACCGGGCGCCGGGAGCGGCGCGTGCAGCAGTACGCGGGCGGCCCGCCGCCCCGACGCGTCGACCACGTCGATACGCCAGCCGCCCAGCCCGACGCGGTCGCCCTCGACGGGAATCCGTCCGAGTTCCGTCGCGACGAGACCGGCCAGCGTCTCGTACGGCCCTTCGGGAGCCCGCAGTCCGATGTCCCACAGCTGGTCGAAGCGCGTGGCGCCGTCGGCCGACCACAGATCGCGGCCCTCGGCGTCCTCGCCCGCGCGGGCCAGGTCCGACGTCTCGTGCGGGTCGTGCTCGTCGCGTACCTGGCCGACGACCTCCTCGACGATGTCCTCCAGCGTCACCACACCGGCGGTGCCGCCGTACTCGTCGATCACGACGGCCATGGTGCGATTGCCGGAGAGCCGGTCCAGCAGCCGGTCCACGGTCAGCGACTCGGGGACGAGCAGGGGCTCACGCATCACCTCGGACACCCTCGTCCGGGCCCGGCGCGCGGCGGGGACCGTCAGCACGTCCTTGATGTGGGCGACGCCCACGACGGTGTCCAGGGTGTCCCGGTAGACAGGGAAGCGGGAGAGCCCGGTGGCCCGGGTGGCGTTGGCGACGTCCTCGGCCGTGGCCAGCACATCGAGCGCGGTCACCTGGACGCGCGGTGTCATCACGTTCTCCGTCGTCAGCTCGGCGAGATTGAGGGTGCGGACGAACAGCTCGGCGGTGTCCGGCTCCAGCGCGCCCTCCTTGGCGGAGTGCCGGGCGAGGGCGACCAGCTCCTGCGGGCTGCGGGCGGAGGCCAGCTCCTCGGCGGGCTCCAGGCCCAGACGGCGCACCAGGCGGTTGGCCGTGTTGTTGAGATGGCCGATGAACGGGCGGAAGGCCGCGGTGAAGAAACGCTGCGGCGTGGCGACCACCTTGGCGACGGTCAGCGGTGCGGAGATGGCCCAGTTCTTGGGGACGAGTTCGCCGACGACCATCAGGACGATCGTCGACAGGGCCGTACCGATGACCAGCGCCAGCGACGACGCGACGGACTCCGAGAACCCGATCGCCTCGACGGGACCGCGGATCAGTTTCGCCACGGACGGCTCGGCGAGCATGCCGACGACCAGATTGGTCACCGTGATGCCCAACTGGGCGCCGGAGAGCTGGAAGGTGAGGCTGCGTACGGCCTTCATGGCGCTCGCCGCACCACGCTCGCCGCTCTCGACGGCCCGTTCGAGGTCGCCGCGCTCGACGGTCGTCAGCGAGAATTCGGCGGCCACGAAGGCACCGCAGACCAGCGCGAGCAGGACCGCCACGAGCAGCAGGAGCACTTCGGTCATCAGGTCACCTCCCTCCCATGGTCGGTCAGTGGGCGACGGGCGGCGCGATATCCGCCGCTGTCGGTGGGGATGTCGGTGAGGATCTCGGTGGAGGCGTCGGCGGGCAGGTGGGCGGTGGGATCACGGGGGAGCGGCGGCACGGCCGGACACGTTACCCAATCCTTGCGACCTAATCCTTTTGCCCCGAAGTCGCGACGGTCACCCCGAGACCGATCATCGCGAACCCGCCGGCGCCGCCGACCATCGCCAGCCGGCGCGGGGAGCGGGCGAACCAGTCGCGGGCGGTGGCCGCGGCCAGCCCCCACGTGCTGTCGCACACCACGGCGATGACATTGAAGACCAGGCCGAGCAGCAGCATCTGAAGCGTGACGTGCCCCTTGCCGGGGTCCACGAACTGAGGGAGCACGGCCGCGAAGAACACGATGGTCTTGGGGTTGGCCACACCGACCGCGAACCCCTCCCACAGCGTGCGCAGATCGCTGTGCGCGGGGGCGTCACCGGTGAACGAGCCCTGGAGGGCGCCGCGTTGCCGTATCGCCTTGATCCCGAGGTGGACGAGATACGCGGCGCCCGCCAGCTTCAGCGTGGTGAAGACGACGACGGAGCGCTCGACGACGGCTCCGACCCCGAGAGCCACACCCACGACGAGGACGCACGCCCCGAGGGTGTTCCCCACGACCGTGGTCAGCGCGGCGCTGCGCCCCTGGGCCAGGGCCCGGCCCACCACGAACAGCACGCTCGGGCCGGGAATGACGATCAGCAGCAAGGACATGGCCGCGAAGGCCACCAGACGGTCGGTGGACACCATGGGCGGAGCTTAGGCACGGGCTCGTTGGCACTTCCACCGGTTTCGGCGCCGCGGCCGTCGGCGTCTCCCGACCGGTGGAACCGGCGGGCCGACCGCCGGTCAGGCGCCGCTCAGCTCCTCGATCACCGGGCCGAACGCCTCCATGTACGGATCGAGGACCGTCAGATACGAGAATCCGTACCGCTCGCGCTGGTCGCGCAGCTGGTCCGCGATCTGCCGCACCGTGCCGGCCGCCATCAGCGGCGCCTTGAGCAGATCGTCCTCCGACATGCCCGGCAGATACTCCAGCAGGGGCCGCACCGCCGCCGCGCGGTCCGTCGTCACGGCCACCAGCTGGAGCAGAATGTTCAGCTCGGCCGGGGTCTCGCGCCCGGCGGCGAACCCCCGGTAGGCGGCTACGCGTTCGTCCAGCTCCCCGGGCGACAGCGCGGTCATCCCGTTCGCCGTCGCCCGCGCCCCGGTGAAGGCGACGATGTCCGCGCGTTCGGCGGCCAGTCGCAGCACCCGGTCGCCGTTGCCGCCGATCAGCACGGGCGGCCGGGGCCGCTGTTCGGGCCGGGGCCGGTGGTTCTCGTCGCCCAGCAGGTCGTCCAGCGCGTCCACCGTACGGATCAGCCGGTCGACCCGCTCGCCGGGCGGCGGGAACGCGAGCCCGGCCCGGTCGTGCTCCTCCTTGACGTAACCGGCACCCAGCCCGACCTCCAGACGGCCCTCGGTGAGGGCGTCCGTCGTGGCGACCTCACGGGCGAGCAGCGCCGGATTCCAGAAGCCGCAGTTCAGTACGAACGTGCCCAGCCGGGGCCGCTCGGTGGCCTCGGCCGCCGCCACCAGGGCGGGGAAGGGGGCGACCATACCGAGATGGTCGGGCACCAGGATGACGTCGTAGCCCAGTTCCTCGGCGCGCTCGCACCGCTTGCTCCAGTCGGCGCCCGACGCGGGCGTCACCATGTTCACTCCGAAACGGAACGGTCGTGTCATGAGGTCTCCTCGTGGTGGGTGTCATCGAGGGGTGACAGGGCGTACGCGCGTGACACTAATGGCGGAATCCGCCGTTCCCCCGGGAAATCGGCACACTTGCCGACGCTAGCGTCGGCGCGCTAGCTTGTTGGGGTGGCGAAGACTCAGCTGAACGTACGCGTGGACGAGACCACCGCGGAGGCCGCCAGACGGCAGGCGGGGCGGCGTGGGATGAGCGTGAACCGCTACATCGAGGAGCTGGTCAAGCAGGACGTCGGCGAGGTCGGGAAGACCTTCGTCGAGTCGGCCGCCGACTTCATGAAGCAGTACGAGTCCGTGTTCACCGAAGAATTCGGCGCGGACACCGCCGCCACCGGGCGCGACGCCGACCACGGCCCCGGCCGCGAGGACGCGCACTGACGTCCGATCCCGCTCCGGCCGACCACCCTCGGCGCCGCGCGGCCCCGTGGGCATCAGTGCGTCGCTGACCGGGGGTGACGCGGGCCGACGCGGCGCCCTGGCCGTGTGGTTGGGCGTCGACACCGACAACTCGCCCGCAGTGAAGGGGAGTTACCGGCCGAGGGCTGCCGCCCCGCACGGACCGACGCGTCGCGCGCCGCACCCGCCACCCGCGACCGGTGCTCAACACCGCCCGGGGGCCGCCTCCTTGACGATGCGCGGGCGCTGATCGGGTACGCCGCGGGCGCGGGCGGGCAGGACAACATCACCGCACCTCTCATCCACACCGACGGGTCACGTCGGGGATACTGATCATCGGGAACTCCCCGCACCGACCCCCTACCGAGACAGCTGCCGCCATGGTCCACGCCGATTCCCCTGATCCGTCGTCCGATCCGTCGTCCGATTCGTCGTCACGCGCCGATCCGACGTTGCGGATCGATCTCTCCTGGCTGCTGATGGTCGCCGAGCACAAGATGCCCGGCGATCCCCAAGTCACCGACTGGGGCGCGCTGGTGGCCGCCGTCAGCCGGCACGAGGCGGAGATATTCGGCACCCCCGTCTACACCGACCCCCACAGCCGCGCGGCGGCCCTTCTCCAGAGCCTGCTCCATGTGCCCGCGCTGGAGCGGGCCAACGCGATGTACGCCTCGGCCGTCGCGTACGGCTATCTCGTCGCGAGCGGCCTGAAGGTCGTCACCTCGCCCGAGCAGGTCAGGGACCTGGCCAAGCTGGTCAAGGACGGCAGGGCGGACGTACGCCACATCGCCGAGGAACTGCGCGGCTGGAGCCTCTGACCCCGCCCGCCACGCGCCGCCCCCGCGTGCGCCGCGCGGCGTCGTCCCGCCCGCCGTCAGACCAGATCCGCCCTCGGCCGGTACGCCACGCCCAGCACACACGGCGACGTCGGCGTCCGCGGCCCGGACTCAGGCACCCGCAGCGCTCGGTACGCCCCGAACTCGAAGCCCGCGTCCCGGATGGCGGCCAGGGTGTCGCGCGCCGTGTGGCACCCGCCCATGAGCCTCGGCCACACCGTCCGGTCCAGGACCCGCTGAACCGTCGCCAGGCGGCGCTCCGCCGCCAGCCCGTGCTCGAAGAAGCGCAGCTCCCCGCCGGGGCGCAGGACACGGCGGATCTCGGCGAGCGCCTTCGGCACGTCGCGTACGGTGCACAGCACCAGCGACGCCACGGCCGCGTCGAAACCGGAGTCCTCGACGGGCATCGCCTCCGCCGTACCGGGCCGTACGTCCACGGAGACCTGCGCCCGCATCGCCGCGCCCACCGCCAGCTGCCGCAGGCTGCGCTCCGGCTCCAGGGCCACCACCTCGGAGACGGCCGCCGGGTAGTGCGCGAAGTTCAGCCCGTTGCCCGCGCCGATCTCCACCACCCGCCCCGACAGACCGGTCAGCAGCTCCGCGCGGTGGGCCGAGATCCCCGCCTTCGCGTCGGCGGCGACGCTCATCCGCGCGTAGAAGCGCGCGAAGACGGGATGGTGCACGGAGTCCTTGGGGACCTTGCGGTAGCGCAGATGCATTTCGCGGATCTCCTCCGGCGTACAAGGGCGACGCCCTGATTCTTCCCCGTAAGCCTCCGCTCAGCAGCTCAACCGGACGGAACGCGTCACCGACGGGGCGGCAGAGGCCAGGCACGACCGCCGTTCGCCGTGAATCGCGCCGCGTCCCAGCTCCCGCCCAGCGACGGGGCCAGCCACTCGCCCGCACGCGCACGGAACCGCGCCACGGTGAGCGCGCCCGCGCCGTCCGGTACGGCCCCGAGCAGCGGGGCGCCCGCGACCTCCGGCAGATCGGCCAGATTGCAGCGCGCCGCCAGATCCGGCACGGCGGGCCAGCTCCCGATCACCACCCCCAGCGTCGTGAGCCCGCGCGCCCGCAGCGCCTCGGCCGTCAGCGCGGTCGTGTTGAGCGTGCCGAGCCCGGCCGGAGTCACCACCAGCACCGGTGCGGCGAGCAGCCGGGCGGCGTCCGCGAGCGTCCCGCCCTCGGCGTCGAAACGCACCAGCAGTCCGCCCGCGCCCTCGATCAGCACCAGATCGTGCTCGGTCGCCAGTTTCTCGGCCGTCCCGGCGATCTCCTCGGGCCGTACGGGCCGCGCACCGGCCCGTGCGGCGGCCGTCGCGGGCGCCAACGGCTCGGGATAACGGGCCAGTTCGACCGTGGTGACGCCGCCCGCCAGCCGTATCACCTCGTCCACGTCCCCCGGCTCGTCCGGCGCGACACCGGTCTGCGCGGGCTTCAGCACCGCGACGTCGCGGCCCTCGGCCAGCGCCACCGCCGCGACGGCCGCGGTGACGACCGTCTTGCCGATCTCCGTCCCCGTCCCGGAAACGATCACTATCGCCATCTCAGGCCTCCCGCGCCGCCGCCGCCACCGCGCGGCAGATCCTGGCGATGTCGTCGTCACCCGTCACATAGGGCGGCATCGTGTACACGAGGTCGCGGAACGGCCGCAGCCACACACCCTCGCGCACCGCCGCCCGGGTCGCCGCCGCCATGTCCACCTCGCGGTCCAGCTGTACGACGCCGATCGCGCCGAGGACCCGCACATCCTTCACACCGGGCAGCGAGGCCGTGTCGGCGAGGCCGTCGCGCAGCCCCGCCTCGATCCGCCGGACCTCGCCCCGCCAGTCCTGCCCGAGCAGCAGATCGATCGAGGCGCACGCCACGGCCGAGGCCAGGGGGTTGCCCATGAAGGTGGGGCCGTGGGCGAGGACGGGTACGTCGCCGCGCGAGATGCCCGCCGCCACCTCCGAGGTGCACAGTGTCGCCGCCATCGTGAGATAGCCGCCGGTCAGCGCCTTGCCCACACACATCACATCGGGGGAGATGCCCGCGTGCTCCGCCGCGAACAGCGCGCCGGTGCGGCCGAACCCGGTCGCGATCTCGTCGAGGATCAGCAGGACGCCGTATTCGTCGCAGGCCTCGCGCAGCACCCGTACGTAGTCGGGGGAGTGGAAGCGCATACCGCCGGCGCCCTGCACCACCGGCTCCACGATCACGGCGGCCAGCTCGTCGGCGTGGCGGGCGACGAGGGCGCGCAGCCGGTCCGCGTACGTCTCGTCGTACTCCTCGAAGTCGGCCGGCGGCGCGTCCGCGAAGATCTGCCGCGGCAGCACCCCCGACCAGAGCCCGTGCATACCGCCCTCGGGGTCGCACACCGACATGGGCTGCCAGGTGTCCCCGTGGTAACCGCCGCGCCAGGTCAGCAGCCGCCGCTTGGCCGGGCGCCCCAGTGAACGCCAGTACTGGAGGCACATCTTGACGGCCACCTCCACCGACACCGAACCGGAGTCGGCGAGGAAGACATGCCGAAGAGGCTCGGGGGTGATCTCGACGAGCCGGGCGGCCAGCCGGACGGCGGGTTCATGGGTGAGCCCGCCGAACATGACATGGCTCATCCGCGCGAGCTGGCCGTGCGCCGCCTCGTTGAGCACCGGGTGGTTGTAGCCGTGGATCGCCGACCACCAGGACGACATGCCGTCGACCAACTCGCGCTGCCCGTACGCCGGTTCGGCGAGCCGGAGCCGTACGCCCGTGGCGGACTCCACGACCAGCGGGTCGGTGCGGCCGGGCATCGGGCCGTACGGGTGCCAGACATGGGCCCGGTCCAGCGCGAGCAGTTCGCCCGGACCGAGCGCGCCCGGCGCCGGGGCGACCGGCGCGGGGTCGTCAGGCATTGGGCGCGAGGTCGGTACCGGCACCGCGCCGCCGTACGGTCACCAGGTCCGTACGGGCGGACGCCGGATCCGTACGTGCCGGCGCCGTCTCCGTCCCGTCGGACGCGGCACCGTCCGACGGAGCGCACGCGGTGGCGCACCCGCCGCCGACCCGGTGTTCGGGCAGCGTCGTCGTGTCCGCGCCCTCCACCTCGAAGCCGGCGTCCGCGATCATGTCCAGGTCCGCCTTGCCCTCCTGGCCCTCGGTGGTGAGGTAGTCGCCGAGGAAGATCGAGTTGGCCAGGTGCAGCGCGAGCGGCTGGAGCGTCCGCAGATGCACCTCGCGCCCGCCCGCGAGCCTGACCTCCACGTCGGGACAGACGAAGCGCACCATCGCCAGAATGCGCAGCGCCCGCTGCGGCGTCAGATTCCACTCACCGGCCAGCGGTGTGCCCGCCACCGGGATGAGGAAGTTGACCGGCACCGAGTCCGGGTCCAGCGCGCGCAGCGAGAAGACCACGTCCACCAGGTCGGCGTCGCTCTCGCCCATGCCCGCGATCAGCCCGGAGCAGGCCGACAGTCCCGCGCCCTGCGCGTGCCGCACCGTCTCCACCCGGTCCGCGTAGGTGTGGGTGGTGGTGATGTCGCCGTACGTCGCCTCGGACGTGTTGAGGTTGTGGTTGTACGCGTCGGCGCCCGCCGCCTTCAGCCGCTCCGCCTGGCCGTCGGAGAGCAGCCCGAGGCAGGCGCAGACCTCGACGTCGGCGTGCTGTTCCTTGATCGCGCCGATGGTTCGCGACACCCGGTCGACGTCCCGGTCCGTCGGTCCCCGGCCGCTCGCGACCAGACAGACCCGCTTCGCGCCGCCGGCCACTCCCGCGGCGGCGGCCCTGGACGCCTCGTCGGGCTTCAGCCAGGTGTACTTGAGAATCCCGGCCTCCGACCCGAGCCGCTGGGAGCAGTACGAGCAGTCCTCGGGGCAGAGCCCGGACTTCAGATTGACCAGGTAGTTGAGCTTG
The DNA here is from genome assembly GCF_042870175.1 of Streptomyces sp. NPDC006643. NCBI lineage: Bacteria > Bacillati > Actinomycetota > Actinomycetes > Kitasatosporales > Streptomycetaceae > Streptomyces > Streptomyces sp. NPDC006643. The sequence continues at coordinate 51,642 of NZ_JBIAHA010000009.1, forward strand.
ACCCGCCGCCCGAACCACTGGCGGCGCACCTTCCCGGCCGCGGCCACCACTTCGAGCAGATCGTCGTCGGAGGTCGTCAGCACGGCGAGCGCTTCTTCGCGGGACGGCAACTCGCGCCGAAGGCCCTTCTCCACCAGTGTGTTCAGCAGGTCCATGGCGCCGATCCTGGCTTACGGCGGGCCTCCGGGCCAAGGATGAATCCCACAAGACGGGGGCATTCAGGTGTGTGTATGACCACACCTGGAGCGGGTCCACGGACGGTTAGGGTCTGTGGGCTGCCTACAAAAGGACCCGAGCCGTGCCTACCGATCCGTTTGTGCCGAGCACGCCGAGCGGGCTGTCCACACCGCCGCCGGACCCGTTCGGCTGGATCGACGAGGAGGCGCGCCGGCGTGAACGGTCCGGTCTGGTCCGTACGCTACGGCCCCGCAGCGCCGACTCCGCGCTGCTGGATCTGGCGAGCAACGACTATCTGGGCCTCACCCACCACCCGGTGACGACGGGCGCGGCGGCCGAAGCGGCGCGCCGCTGGGGCGCGGGCGCCACCGGTTCCCGGCTGGTCACCGGCACCACCGCCCTGCACGCCGAACTGGAGCGTGAGCTGGCCGACTTCTGCGGTTTCGAGGCCGCGCTCGTCCTGTCGTCCGGGTACGCCGCGAACCTCGCCGTCCTCACCGCGCTCACCGGACGCGGCTCGCTCGTCGTCTCCGACGCCGCCAACCACGCCTCGATCGTGGACGGTTGCCGGCTCTCGCGCGCCGAGACCGTGGTCGTACCGCACGCGGACCCGGCGGCCGTCGACAAGACACTCGAAGCCCACGAGGGTGTACGGGCCTTGGCCGTCAGCGACTCGGTGTTCTCGGTGGACGGTGACGCGGCGCCCCTCGCACGGCTGGCCGAGGTGTGCCGTACGCGGGGCGCCGCGCTCGTCGTCGACGACGCGCACGGGCTCGGCGTGCTCGGCGACGGCGGCCGTGGCGCCGTCCACGCGGCGGGCCTGGCGGGCGATCCGGGTACGGTCGCCACCGTCACGCTCTCCAAGTCGCTGGGCAGCCAGGGGGGCGCGGTCCTCGGCCCGGCCCGGGTCATCGACCAACTCGTCAACACGGCGCGGTCGTTCATCTTCGACACCGGTCTCGCGCCGGCCGCCGTCGGCGCCGCGCTCGCGAGTCTGCGGCTGCTGCGCGCGGACCCGTCGCTGGCGGTCCGGGCGCGCGCGGTGGCGCACGCGCTGCACCACGGGCTGACCGGGGCCGGGCTGACGGCCGCGCGCCCGGACGCGGCCGTCGTCTCGGTGCGGGCGCCGTCCCCGGCCGCGGCCGTGCGCTGGGCCGCCGACTGCCGGGCGGCGGGTCTGGTGGTGGGCTGCTTCCGGCCGCCGTCGGTGCCGGACGGGATCTCCCGGCTCAGACTCACGGCCCGCGCCGACCTGACGGACCTTCAGGTGCAGAGCGCGCTGGCGACGATCATCGCGACCGCCCCGGCCGGGTCCGCCCCGGCCGGGTCCGCCCCGGACGGGGCCGACGGGGTCTAGCCGCGTCTCGGTCGCCGGGGGCCGAAACTTGAGCCCGTTCAAATACGGTCTCGCGTAGCAGGGTTCACCGCTTAGAGCGACAGAGGGGGCCATATCCCGGCGGATCACCCATACGCCGGGCGTCGTTGGTGGCAGTGTGTCGCGAAGCGCAATCCGGGGACGTACTCGCGGGCATCAGCCATAGGTCGGTCTGCGTCCCGGCGGGAAAGGGACAGCGTCGCCATGGCAGACCATCAGGAAGCATCCGTCACCCTGCCGAGCGTTCCTGCCTCGGTGCCGGAGGCCCGCAGATACGTCGCACGTGTTCTCTCCGAATGGGGGCTGCCGGATGACGCCGACACCGCCGAAACGGTTCGCCTGATCATCTCGGAGCTGGCGACCAACGCCGTGCAGCACACCCTCGGCCGCTCGCCGACCTTCACCATCGACGTCACTCTGGAGCGCGACGAACAGCTGCGCGTCGGAGTCACCGACAGCCATCCGCGATGGCCGCAGCGGCTCCCGGCCGCCGTCCAGCAGGACAACGGCCGCGGCATGGTCATCATCCGGGCGCTGACCGCCGAGTACGGCGGCCGACTGGCCGTCACACCCACCGCGGACGGCGGCAAGACGGTCTGGATCACCCTGCCCTGGACGGCCGGGACCGAGATCGCCCGGACCCAGGAGGAGTAGATCCGGCGCGGGCCGCTCCGGGCCGACGGGGCGTCAGCCGACCCGGCCGTACCAGACGCTTCTGGACCAGATGCGCTGGAGCCGCACCACCTGACCGGACTTCGGCGAATGCCACATCTTGCCGCCGCCGGCGTAGATCCCCACGTGGTAGACGTGGTTCCCGGAGTGGAAGAACACCAGATCGCCCTGCTTGCGGCTGGAGGCCGCGATGTGGCGCGTCCGGTTGTACTGCTGCTGGGCGGTACGTGGGAGCGTCTTGCCGGCCTTCTTGTACGAGAACGCCGTGAGGCCCGAGCAGTCGAACCGGTGCGGACCTGACGCCCCGTACTTGTACGGCGCGCCCTTCTTGGAAGCGGCCACGTTCAGCGCCTTGGCGGCGGCGGGCTGGGCGTGGGCCTCCGACACGGCGCCGGGCGCCAGCATCGTGCCGCCGACGGCGGCGAGGAGGACCGATGCGGTACCGGCCCGGGAGAGCAGCGACGGGACATGCGTCTGCGCGGACATGCGCAACCCTTCGTCAGCCGCCTGTGAAGGATGACCTGTCGGGTTCGGACCGGCGAAGACGCCCGGCCGCGTCAGCGGCTTCACCCCGAGGAGCGGTCCATGGTCGGACCGCCCCGAACTGCTCGGGTCCTCCACTCCTGCCGATCCACTCGTGTCGACCAGGCATCCGGAGCGGCGGCAGGACTCGGCGTCCACCCGGACCGCCCCGCCGAGGTGGCGGGGGCTTGTCGTCCCACGGATCTTGACGCGGCCTCAGCGCGATTCCGAGTTGAAACGGGCTTATGTGACTCTCATCACTTATGGACCATTTGGGTTGGTAGGCCCGATTCGGTGAACGGCTCGCCCGGTCGCTCACGCGCTGTACCTGCGACGCTGCGATCCGTTACGGCCGGACGGCCGATCGCCGCCCGCAAGTTGCCGGCCCGGCCACGGCGGGCGGGTCGATACGCCGAACGGGCAGCCATATGAGGTACGGGCGCGTCGTCCGCCCATGTTCGGCGGCGGATCAAGTCCCGGGTCCGGGCGGCATGGTGACCCGCCCGGCCCTGCGCTCACCGTCAAGGACCCGGAGCGTACGGTCCAGGGTCGGCGTGTGCAGCTCCCGCTCGCCTCTCGCGTGCATCAGCGTCAGCGCGTCGCGCAGTTCGGCGGCGCGGGCCACCAGCGCCTGCGCGGCCCGCAGCGCGCTGTACGTGTCGTCGGCGCGCGCCGGGTTGATCCGGCCGACCAGGTCGACGACCCGGAGATAGCTGTCGACGAACTCGCCCTCGGCGCGGGTCAGTGCGGGCAGCGGCGGCAGTTCCGGCGGCAGCATCGCGGGCTCACCGGGGGGAGTTGACGCCGAGCGACGACCTGCGGTCCTGTGCGACCTGGTCCACCAGGCCGTACTCCCTCGCGCCCGTCGCGTCGAAGATCGTGTCCCGGTCGATGTCGCTGTCGATCCGCTCGGCGCTCCGGCCGGTGTGCCGTACCAGCATGTCCGCCATCAGCGCCCGCAGCCGCAGCAACTCCTCGGCGTGGATGGCGAGATCGGACGGCTGTCCGCGCAGCGGCTCCTCGATTCCCGGCTGCTGGAGGACGACGCGCGCGCCGGGCAGTGCCATCCGCTTGCCCGGCGCCCCGGCGGCGAGCAGCACGGCGGCGGTCGACACTGCCTGGCCGAGACAGGTGGTCGCCACGTCGCAGCCGACGACCTGCATCGTGTCGTAGATGGCGGACATGGCGCTCAGTGAGCCGCCGGGGGAGTTGATGTAGAGCGCGATGTCCTGGTCGGGCGCCGCGTATTCGAGATGCAGCAACTGCGCGATCACGTCGTTCGCGGCGGTCTCGTCGACGGCGGTGCCGAGGAAGACGATCCGCCCGTCGAAGAGCTTGGAGTACGGGTCGAGGGAGCGGGTCCCGCTGGAGGTGCGCTCGGTGAACTCCGGCAGGACGTAGCGGGCGGAAGGACGGTTCATGGCAGGCCTCTCCTCGCGTGCCGGACGCGGGCGGCGTCCGTCTCCGGATGTGAAAAATGTACAGGACGTACAGGTCGTAAGATGGCCACCATGGCTTACGAAATTCCGGTGACGCAAGCGCGGGCGGAACTCGCCGACCTGATCAACCGGGTCGTCTACGGCGAGGAACGTGTCGTCGTGACGCGGCACGGCAAGCCGCTCGTCGCTCTGGTGTCGGCCGCCGACCTGGCACGACTGGAGAATCTCAAGGCCGAGGAGGCCGCCGGGGCCGCCGCGGCGGAGGAGCAGCGCGTGATCGCCTCGGTGAGCGCGATCACGTCGGTGATGTCTGCTCCGGGTGAACGCGCGGACTTCGGCATCGTGGCCAAGCACGAGCCGCCCGAGCGGCGCTGAGCCCCTTCGTCCTGGGAGACACGCGGTCGGAACGTCTTCGCGCCCGGCGCCGCGCCGGCCTTCGCGGCGCCGGGGCGGTCCCCGTCGCGGAGTGGTGACCGGGGCTCACGCGGCCGGGGCCGTCTCCTTCGTGCGGGCCGGGGCGTCGGGCTCGGACGACTCCGGCGACTGGGGCGTCCCGGGTGCCGTACTCGTGCGGCGCGTTCCCGCCATTACCGCGGCCAGGCCCAGGACGGTCCAGATCGTGAGCGTCAGTACGGGCGTCGCCGCCGCGTTCCCGTCGAAGAAGGCGACCGAGCGGAGCAGTGAACCGCTCGCGCCCGGCGGCAGCAACTGGCCGAGCGCGCCGAACGGTTCCGGCAGGAACTCGGGTGCGCTCGACACGCCGGAGAAGGGGTTGCCGAGCAGCACCATCAGGAACGCGCCGAGGCCGATCCCCGCCGGGCCGATCAGTGAGGCCAGCCCCGCCACGGTCGCGCCGATGGCCAGTACGGCGAGCCCGAACGCCCCCGCCTCCGCCCACCAGTCGCCGGCGAGCACGCCCAGCCAGCCGTGGGCGAGGGCGGTGGCGGTGAGGCCCGCCAGTGCCGCCGCGCCGAACAGCGTGCCCAGTGCGCGCACCCCACGCAGCGCCAGCAGGCTCACCAGCGCCCCGGTCGCGACGCCTCCCAGGGTCAGCGGGAGCATGCTCGCGCCGAACGCGCTGCCGCGCGGGTCCCCCGAGGGTGTCGCGACCACGTCGGTCACCGGCACCTCGGTGCCGGCCGGTGCCTGCGCGGTCACGGCCTCCCTCAGCAGTTGGGCGACGATCGGACCGGCCGCCGACGCCGTCAGCAGATGCGGTCCCTCCGGGGTGGCGACGACGGCGCCGTAGACGTCCCGTTCCTCGATCGCCGCGCGGGCGGCGGCCTCGTCGTCGTACCGGTGCACCTCGAAGGCGTCCGGCTGCCGTTCGAACCCCTGCTGGAGCGGTGCGGCGGCCGAGGCGGGCCCGGCCACGCCGACCGGCAGCTCGTGCGGGGCCGAGCGGGCGGCGGGCCACGCGAAGGCCGTCAGCGCCACGGCGGCGATCAGAGGTATCAGAAGCATGACGCCGATCATGCGGCGGGTGGGAGTGGCGGACATCGGGTCCTCGTTTCGGTCCACGGTCGGTGGAAGGAGAGTCGGGGGAGGGAGAGTCAGGGGCGAACTAAAAAGAAGGATCGTTCGTTTTATGGATGCGGCCACTCTGGCCAGGCGGTCCGAAACTTGTCAAGAAGGAACGTTCGTTTTAGGTTGCGGTCATGGCCCGTGTATCGCAGCAGCACCTGGACGCCCGCAGACGGCAGATCCTCGACGGCGCCACGCGCTGTTTCGTGCGCAACGGCTTCCAGGCCACCTCGATGCACGACGTGCTGCGGGAGGTCGATCTCTCCGCCGGCGCCGTCTACCGCTACTTCAGTGGCAAGGAGGAGCTGATCGGGGCCATCGTCACCGAGGTGCTCGACGCCATCAGGGGCGCTTTCGAGGAGGCGGCGCTCCAGAGTCCTCCCGAGCCGCCCGACGTGCTGATCGGTCGGGTGATGACGCGGGTGCTGACCGGGGAGTTCGTCCCGGGCACCGCGAGTGCCGGTGAGATGACCCGGCTGCTCATCCAGGTGTGGGCGGAGACCCTGCGCAACGAATCGCTCGCGGCGGTGACGAAGGCCGGGTACGACAAGGTGCACGGTGCCTGGGTCAAGGTCGTCGAGGGGTACCAGGCGGCGGGGCTGATGCGCGCCGACATCCCGGCGGGGCATGTCGCCCGCACGATGATCGCCGTCGCCCAGGGCTTCGCCGCCCAGCAGGCGCTGTTCGGCGAGGTCCCTGTCGAGGTCGTGCAGAACGGGCTGCGCGGGTTGATGTCCATGGACGGGCAAAAGCCCGGTTAACCTGCCGGAAAAACTTCCGCCGTAACGTGCAATGCCTGGCTGTGAGCCCTCCGCCCGCGTTCAACAGAGTGTTGAATCCGATACGGGCGACGACAGGCTCCACGCCGGACCGGTGCCGTAACAGTGAGGTGGAAACGTGCAGTTGACCCCGCACGAGCAGGAACGTCTGCTCATCCATGTGGCCGCCGACGTGGCGACCCGACGCCTCGCGCGCGGGCTGCGTCTCAACCACCCCGAGGCGGTCGCCCTGATCACCTCGCACCTCCTCGAAGGCGCCAGGGACGGCCGTACCGTCGCCGAACTCATGGCGTCCGGGCGCAAGGTGCTCACCCGCGACGACGTCATGGAGGGCATCCCCGAGATGATCCACGACGTCCAGGTGGAGGCCACCTTCCCGGACGGCACCAAGCTCGTCACCGTCCACGACCCGATCGTCTGACGGGGGAGCGCGCCGATGATTCCCGGAGAGATCCTTTACGCCGACGGTGCCGTGCCGCTCAACGAGGGCCGCCCCGTCACCCGACTCACCGTGCTCAACGCCGCCGACCGGCCCGTCCAGATCGGCTCCCACTACCACTTCGCCGAGACCAACCCCGGCCTGCGGTTCGACCGTTCGGCGGCCCGGGGCCTGCGGCTGAACGTCGCGGCGGGCACCTCCGTACGGTTCGAACCCGGCGTTCCCGTCGACGTCGAACTCGTCCCGCTCGCCGGGCACCGCGTCGTACCGGGCCTGCGCGGCGAGACCGGAGGTCCTCTCGATGCCTGAGCTGAACAGAGCCGTCTACGCCGACCTCTTCGGCCCCACCACCGGCGACCGTGTCCGGCTCGCCGACACCGACCTCCTCGTCGAGATCGAGGAGGACCGCTCCGGCGGCCCCGGACTCGCCGGAGACGAGGCGGTGTTCGGCGGCGGCAAGGTGATCCGCGAGTCGATGGGCCAGTCCCGTACGACACGGGCCGAGGGCGCGCCCGACACCGTGATCACCGGCGCCCTGATCATCGACCACTGGGGCATCGTCAAGGCAGATGTCGGCATCCGCGACGGCAGGATCACCGGCATCGGCAAGGCCGGCAACCCCGACACCATGGACGGCGTCCACCCCGACCTCGTCATCGGACCCGAGACCGAGATCATCGCGGGCAACGGCAAGATCCTCACCGCCGGAGCCGTCGACGCCCACGTCCACTTCATCTCGCCGACCCTGATCGACCAGGCGCTCTCCTCCGGCATCACCACCCTCGTCGGCGGCGGCACGGGCCCCGCCGAGGGGACGAAGGCCACCACCGTCACGCCCGGCCCCTGGCATCTGGCCCGGATGTTCGCCGCGCTGGAGTCGTCCCCCGTCAACATCGGACTGCTCGGCAAGGGCAACACGATGTCCCGCGACGCGATGCACTCCCAACTGCGCGGCGGCGCACTCGGATTCAAGATCCATGAGGACTGGGGCGCGACCCCGGCCGTCATCGACGCCTGCCTCGGCGTCTGCGAGGAGACGGGCGTCCAGCTCGCCATCCACACCGACACCCTCAACGAGGCCGGCTTCGTCGCCGACACCCTCGCCGCCGTCGCCGGGCGCACCCTGCACGCGTACCACTCCGAGGGCGCGGGCGGCGGCCACGCGCCCGACATCATCACGGTGGTCTCGGAGCCGAACGTCCTGCCCAGTTCGACCAACCCGACGCGCCCGCACACCGTCAACACCATCGACGAACACCTCGACATGCTGATGGTCTGCCACCATCTCAACCCGGCCGTCCCCGAGGACCTGGCCTTCGCCGAGTCCCGGATCCGGCCGTCCACCATCGCGGCCGAGGACATCCTGCACGACCTCGGAGCCATCTCGATCATCTCCTCCGACTCACAGGCCATGGGCCGCATCGGCGAGGTGATCCTGCGGACCTGGCAGACCGCGCACGTCATGAAGAAACGCCGGGGCGCGCTCCCCGGCGACGGCAGGGCCGACAACCACCGCGTCCGCCGCTACGTCGCCAAATACACCGTCAACCCGGCCGTGGCGCAGGGACTCAGCCATGAGATCGGCTCCGTCGAGACCGGGAAGCTCGCCGATCTTGTCCTGTGGGACCCGGCGTTCTTCGGCGTGAAGCCCCAACTCGTCATCAAGGGCGGCCAGATCGCGTACGCGCAGATGGGCGACGCCAACGCGTCCATCCCCACCCCGCAACCCGTGATGCCCCGGCCCATGTTCGGCGCGACCGGCACCGCCCCGGCCGCCAACTCCGTCAACTTCGTGGCCCGGGCGGCGATCGAGGACGCGCTGCCCGAACGCCTCGGCCTGGCCAAACGGTTCGTGGCGATCGAGAACACCCGCTCCGTCGGCAAGGCCGACATGCGGCAGAACGACGCCCTGCCCCACGTCCAGGTCGACCCCGACACCTTCACGGTGACGATCGACGGCGATGTGGTCGAACCGGCGCCCGCCGCCGAACTGCCCCTGGCCCAGCGCTACTTCCTCTTCTGATGAGCCGCGCCGCGCTGCTCGTCCTCGCCGACGGACGGTTCCCGGCCGGCGGTCACGCCCACTCGGGCGGCGCCGAGGCGGCCGTCCGGGCCGGGCGGCTCACCGACGCCCACGACCTGGCGGCCTTCTGCCGGGGCCGGCTGCACACCGCCGGTCTGACCGCCGCCGCGCTCGCCTCGGCGGCCGTCCTGGGCGTCGACCCCCTCGCGCTGGACGAGGCCGCCGACGCCCGCACCCCCTCGCCCGCGCTGCGCGCCACCGCGCGCAAGCTCGGCCGGCAGATGATGCGTGCCGCGCGCGCCACCTGGCCGGGCCCGGAACTCGCCGCCCTGGCGGCGGCCCGACCGCGCGGCGCCCATCAGCCGGTCGTCCTCGGCCTCGCCGCACGGTCGGCCGGGCTCACGCCCGAGGACGCCGCGCACTGCGTCCTGTACGAGACGGTCAGCGGCCCGGCCACCGCGGCCGTACGGCTGCTGAGCCTGGACCCCTTCGACGCGACCGCCGTCCTCGCCCGGCTGGCACCGGAGATCGACGCCACCGCGCGGCACGCGGTGGCCGGCGCGCACCGCGCCGTACGGGACGGGCCAGGCGCCCTGCCCGCCGCGTCGGCGCCGCTGCTCGACATCACCGCCGAGGCGCACGCGGCCTGGGCGGTGCGCCTCTTCGCGTCGTAACACGCCACCCGCACGCACCTCGCACGATCACGAAGGAGCCCGCCGTGCACCTCGACCACGCCGACCCGTACACCGACGCCTACCGGGACCCGCACCAGCACGGCGCCGGGGCGCTGCGCCCCGACGGCTCGCGACGTGCCCTGCGCATCGGCCTCGGCGGGCCCGTCGGCTCAGGCAAGACCGCGACCGTCGCCGCCCTCTGCCGGGCGCTGCGCGACCAGTTGTCCATCGCCGTCGTCACCAACGACATCTACACGCGGGAGGACGCGGCGTTCCTGCTGCGCAACGCCGTGCTGCCGGCCGAGCGGATCCAGGCCGTCGAGACCGGCGCCTGCCCGCACACCGCGATCCGTGACGACATCTCCGCCAACCTCGAAGCCGTCGAGGACCTGGAGGACTCGGTCGGACCGCTCGATCTGATCCTGGTCGAGTCCGGCGGCGACAATCTCACCGCCACGTTCTCCAAGGGCCTCGTCGACGCGCAGATCTTCGTCATCGACGTCGCGGGCGGCGACGACATCCCCCGCAAGGGCGGGCCGGGTGTCACCACGTCGGACCTGCTGGTGATCAACAAGACCGACCTCGCGCCGTACGTCGGCTCCGACCTCGGGCGCATGGCCTCCGACGCCAAGGAGCAGCGCGGCGAACTGCCCGTCCTGTTCACCTCGCTCACCGGCCCGGACGGGGTGGGCCCGGTGGCCGACTGGGTACGCGCGCGCTTCACCGCCTGGACCGCATGAGCGTCCACGCCACCGGCCGGATCACCGCCGAGCCCGACGGGCGCGGCGGCACGGCCCTGCCGGTGCTTCAGAGCGACGGACCGCTCGCGCCGCGACGTACCCGCGCGGTCACCGGTCCGGGCGCCCGGGTCACCGTCGTCGGCGCGATGAGCGCGCCGCTCGGCGGCGACCGGCTCGCGCTGGAGGTGGTGGTACGGGACGGGGCCGCGCTCACCGTGGACGCGGCCGCGGCCATGATCGCGCTGCCCGGCCGCCGGGCCGGCGACGAACCCGGGGACCACGCGCGCTACGACCTGCGCCTGACCGTCGGCGCGGACGCCGTCCTGCGTTGGCTCCCCGAGCAGCTCATCTCCGTCACCGGCAGCGACCTGCGGGCCCACACCCGCGTCGAGCTCGCCCCCACCGCCCGGCTGGTGCTGCGCGAGGAACAGATCCTCGGCCGCCACGGCGAGGCGCCGGGGACCCTCACGACCCGCCTCACCGTGCACCGCGCGGGCCGCCCGCTGCTGGACCAGCAACTCGCCCTCGGCCCCGGCGCACCGGGCGGCTGGGACGGCGGAGCGGTCCTCGGCGGCCGGCGCGCGATCGGCCAACTCCTCGTGGTCGCACCAGAGTTCGAAGAGAAACCGGTCACCGCCCAACTGCTCGGCGAGACCGCCGTACGCACCCCGCTCGCCGGTCCCGGCGCGCTGGTGACCGCGCTCGCCCCGGACGCCCGAGCCCTGCGCCGGGTGCTGGACGACGCCCTGGCCGACCTGTACCGCTGAGCGGAACCGAACTCACCGGCTATCGGTTCGGCAAAGAATATGCGGTTTGGCCTGTTCTCAACTGGCCCACAGAGATAAGGATCCTCTCGGTAACCCTACGAACAGCGCCGCAGCGTGCGGCGCGTCAGCCAGGGGGAGGTACCACTTGAGACGCACAGCAGTGCTTGGCTCGGCCGGCACTCTGCTCGCGGGCACGCTCATAGCGACCACGCTCGCCGCCTCGTCGGCGAGCGCCGACGGCCGCGCCGACAGTGGCTCGGCCGCGTCGAGCAAGGAACAGAAGACGCTGAACGCTCAGGCGGCCGGCGCTGAGGTCGCCGCCGAGCGGGCGGCGAAGAAGGGCATCGACTGGGCGGACTGCCCGGTCGACTGGGCGCTGGAGAAGCCGATCCAGTGCGGCTACATCAGTGTCCCGCTCGACTACGCCCGTCCGAACGGCAAGCAGATCAAGATAGCCGTGGACCGGATCGGCAACACCGGAACGGCGGGTGAGCGTCAGGGCTCCCTCGTCTACAACCCCGGTGGCCCCGGCGCGTCCGGCATGGCGTTCCCGCGCCGCGTCGTGACCAAGAACGCCATCTGGGCGGACGCCGCGAAGGCGTACGATTTCGTCGGCTTCGACCCGCGCGGGGTCGGGCGCTCGACGCCCATCTCCTGCGTCGACCCGCAGGAGTTCGTCAAGGCTCCCAAGCTCGACCCCGTCCCCGACAGCGAGGCCGACAAGCGCGCCCAGCGCAAGCTCGCGGCCGAGTACGCGGACGGCTGCAAGGAGCGCAGCGGCTGGATGCTGCCGCACATGACGACGCCCAACACCGCGCGTGACCTGGATGTCCTGCGGGCCGCGCTCGGCGACAAGAAGCTCAACTACGTGGGTGTCTCCTACGGCACCTACCTGGGCGCCGTCTACGGCACGCTCTTCCCGTCCCATGTCCGGCGCATGGTGCTGGACAGCGTGGTCAACCCGTCGAGGGAGAAGATCTGGTACCAGGCCAACCTGGACCAGGACGTCGCCTTCGAGACGCGCTTCGACGACTGGAAGAAGTGGGTCGCCGAGAACGACGCGGCGTTCCACATCGGCGACACCGTCGCCAAGGTCGAGAAGCAGTGGGACAAGCTCCGCGCCACCGCCAAGAAGGATCCGATCGGCGGCGTCGTGGGACCGGCCGAACTCATCGGCCTGTTCCAGAGCGCTCCTTACTACGACACCAGCTGGGTGCCGGTCGCCGACACCTGGAGCAAGTACCTGGCCGGAGACACCCAGGCGCTCGTCGATGCCGCCGCGCCCGACCTCGCCGACACGGTGGGCAACGCGCGCGCGGAGAACAGCAACGCGGTCTACACGGCCGTGGAGTGTGCCGACGCCAAGTGGCCCACGAGCTGGCGCACCTGGGACCGGGACAACACCCGGCTCCACCGCGACCACCCGTTCCTCACCTGGGCCAACGCCTGGATGAACCTGCCCTGTTCGACCTGGGGCGTGGAACAGCGGACACCGGTCGAGGTCGGCACCGGCCGCGGCCTGCCGCCCGTACTGATCGCGCAGTCCACGCGTGACGCCGCCACCCCGTACGGGGGCGCCGTCGAGCTGCACAAGCGCTTCAAGGGCTCACGCCTGATCACCGAGCGGGACGCCGGTTCGCACGGCATCACCAATGTCGCGAACCCGTGCATCAACGACCGGGTCGAGTCGTATCTGCTCAGCGGCGAGCTGGACCGCCGCGACGTGACGTGCGCGCCGCACGCCACACCCAAGCCGTAAGGCACGGGGAGCACCGGTGAACGGGGGAGGGGCGGCGGCCGAATGCGGCAGCCGCCCCTCCTTCACCGTCCGCCGTCCTTGGCCGTCAGCCGAGCCTGTGCGTCGACCGTCAGCGTCGCAGGCGCGGGAACTTCTTCGGCGCCTGCTCCGCCTCCTCGGCCTTCACCTCGGCGGCGTACCGGTCCACGTACTCCTGCCCGGACAGCCCGAGGATCGCGTACATGATCTCGTCGGTGACCGCGCGGACCGCCGCCTTCTCGTTCTCCAGGCCCGCGTAGCGCGTGAAATCCAGCGGCTCACCGAACCGGATCGAGACACGCCTGATCTTCGGGATCTTCTGACCGGGCGGCTGGATCTCGAACGTCCCCACCATCGCGCACGGCACCACCGGGACCTGCGCCCTGATCGCCATCACCGCGACCCCGACCTTGCCCTTGTAGAGCCGCCCGTCGTGCGAGCGCGTGCCCTCCGGGTAGATCCCCAGCAACTCGCCCTTGTCGAGCACGCCGAGCCCCTCCCGGATCGCCGCCTGGCCGGCCTCCTTGCCGGACCGGTCGACGGGGATCTGACCGGCGCTGCGGAAGAACGTGGCGGTGAGGCGGCCCTTGACCCCGGGGCCGGTGAAGTACTCGGCCTTCGCGAGAAACGTGATCCGCCGCCGGATGATCGCGGGCATCAGGAAGTGGTCGGAGAACGAGAGGTGATTGCCCGCGACGATGGCGGCGCCGTCCGCCGGGATGTGTTCCAGCCCCTCGATCCGGGGCCGGAAGAGCAGTCGCAGCAGGGGCCCCAAGAGCACGTACTTCAGCACGTAGTAGAACAACGGGGCGCTCCTCACGTCGCTGGACCGGCTCCGGAGTTGCGTCGTGCCAGGTCATCAGGCTGGTCGGGGGGTTCAGTGTAGGTGCAGGGTTCCCCGCTTGTAAGCGCCCCGAACAGATAACGTCCGGACTTCCACCGGACCCGCAACTCGGCCTGTCCGCAGGCCCGTTTGCCGTAATCCGGCACTCCTGCGTGGACCGAGTGTTCCTCGCACAGGTTTATCCGCCATACTGCCAGCCGTGGAGCGCATCGATCCGATAATCCAGCCCGTACCCGCCGCTGGGACCGATCCCGGATACATCCCTGGGCTCATGGCACCCCGCCTCGAAGAGGAGGCTGACGACGCCGCCAAGGACGTTCCTCAGGAGGCCGCCGACGACGCGGTGGCCGACGCGGCGGCCGACAAGGTGAGCGAAGAGGCGGAGGCATCCGGGACACCGGCCGGCGACGACACGGACGAGCCGGCCGGGGCGGCCGGGACCGTCGCCCTCACGAAGGACGCCTCCGACACCGCCTCCGACACCGCCTCGAACGCCGACAAGGACGCAGCCAAGGACGAGAAGAAGGACGACGAGAAGGACGGTCCCGTCTTCGACATCAGCGACCGGCGCGCCTCGATGACCGCCGACCGCACCGGCGTCCGCTTCCAGCTCGACGAGACCGAGGCGGAGTTCGGCTGGGACGAGATCGGCGCCGTGGAGGTCGAGACCCCCAGATTCGGCCGCCGGTTCACCGTCACCCTGCACACGACCGGCCGCCGCCACTACCAGTCGGACGTCGACGCGCCGTCCCGGAGCAGCCTCAAGGCGTGGACGGCCGAACTCGACGCGGTGCTCGACGCCTACTTCGAGGAAACCTGACTCGACCTGACCCGACCCAATCCGACCGACTCCGTCACGCGTATTTCTCGGTCCCGTCCGGGCCGCACTCCGGACGGCCCCGCCCAGGTGGCCGGTCCGTCAGCCCTGCTGTGCACTGGGGCTGGCGGCCCCGATCGGGCGGGCCGCGTGCTGCCCGCATGGGCGGCCGACGATCGAGGAGTCCCTGATGAGACGGCACACCAGGACAGTCACCGCGCTGGCCTCCGCCCTGTTGATCGCCACCGCGGCGGCCGGGTGCTCGGACGGCGGTGGCGGCCATGGCAGCGCCAGCGGTACGGACACGGGCAGCCAGCCCAACAACCACGAGGTCGACATCGTCCCGGCGGCATCGTCATCGGCCTCCGCGTCGGCGTCTTCGTCGGCGTCGCCCACGGTCGACGTCAAGAACGGTTCCTTCGGCAAGATGCTGGTCGACAACAAGGGCCGGACGCTGTACCAGTTCGACAAGGACACCAAGAACAAGTCGATGTGCAACGGCGGCTGCGCCCAGGCCTGGCCGCCGTACACCGTCAAGTCGACCCCGGTCGCGGGCAAGGGGCTCAAGGGCAACCTCCTCAAGACGACCAAGCGTGACGACGGCTCCGAGCAGGTGACGTACAACGGGCGCCCGCTGTACCGCTTCGCCGACGACACGAAGTCCGGCGACATCAACGGGCAGGACCTCAACGCCTTCGGCGCGAAGTGGTTCATCATGAACCCCGAGGGCAAGAAGATCACCTCCAAGCCCCAGAACAACAACGGCGGCGGTTACTGATCATCGGCCGGTCCGGTCCAGGAACGCTCGGAGACGCCATGCCGTTCTCATCGGTCACCGGCCGGGCCCCCTTCGCCGTGGCCGCCGCTGCCTGCGCCCTCGCTCTGACCACCCTCGCCGGGTGTTCGGACGGCGGAGGTGGCGGCGGCAGCAGCAGTGCGACGAAGTCGGGCGCCAGCCCGTCCGCGGGCGGCGGAACGCGGGTCACCATCAGTGACTTCAAGTTCCGGCCCGCCTCCCTGACCGTCGCGCCCGGGGCGAAGATCACCGTGGTCAACAACGACTCGACCACCCACACCCTGACGGCGACCAAGGGCGCCTCCTTCGACACCGGCGACATCGCGCCGGGCAAGAGCGCCACCGTCACCGCGCCGTCCAAGGCGGGTGCCTTCCCGTACGACTGCACGATCCACCCGTTCATGAAGGGCACGCTCACCGTCAAGTGAGCCCCGGTGCGGCGGCTCCGTCCGCGGCGCGAATGGAGACCTCCATGTCATCCCAGCCCACAGCCCCGCCCACCGCGCCACCGCGCCGGGGCGGCGTCGGCCGCTATCTGCGCATCGCGGCCCGGCTGCTCGCGGCGGCCGGCCTCGCCGTCGACGCGTACATGCACGCCCATCTCGCCGACCGCTACGACGGCATCTCGGCGGACATCAGCCAGGGCGACCTCTTCCGGATCGAGGCGGGCTTCGCGGCGCTGGCCGCGCTGCTCGTGCTCGTCTGGCGCCGGGTCCCGGCCGATCTCTTCGCCTGGTCGGTGGCGACCGGCGGACTCGCGCTCCTGCTCATCTACCGCTACGCGAACATCGGCGCGTGGGGACCCTTCCCGGACATGTACGAGCCGCTCTGGTACGACGACAAGGTGATCACCGTCGTCGCCCAGGCGGTCGCCATCGTCGCCACGGTGTATCTGCTGATCTTCCGCCCCCGGCGGGCGCGCCTGCACTGACCGGTCGCGGACCCGGTCGCGCCGCGCGACCGGTCCGCGGCGATCCTTCGACCGGCCGTCGGCACGTCCCCGGAGTAGCCTGAAATGATCGGGGGCGTGCTGAGCGCTGGAGGTGAGGGCGACGATTCATGTCCGTGACAGATGACTCCGCGCAGAGCCCGGTGGGTGCGGTCGGCCGCATCACCGTCCCGATCCCGGCGAACGGTCCGGGGGAGGTACTGGTAGCCGTACGAGGCGGTTCCGAGGCGTACGCGGCCTGGTCCGACCGGCCGGTCGGCGCGAATGTCCAGGTGCTGGTCACCGACCGGGTGTCGGCCCGCTCGGTGATGGTGGAGCCTCTTCCCGACTGAAGTCGAGCAGGACAGGAGTTCCCTCATGTTGTTCTGGCGTGTTCCGGCACCGAACGAGGCGATGCTCATATCCGGTTCCAAACGGCAGGTCCAGGACACCCAGTTCCGGATAGTCACCGGTCATGGCAGTTTCGTTCTGCCCATCAAGCAGAAGGCCCGCATGCTGTCCCTGGCACTGCGGGAGGCGGAGATCGCCGAGGACTGTGTCACCCAGCAGGGCATCCGGCTGACCGTCCGCGCGGTGACCGTCTTCAAGGTCGGCGACGACGCCGTGTCGATCGCCAACGCCGCACGGCGCTTCCTGGCCGAGCAGGACCGGATGGAAGAACTGGTGGGCCGGATCTTCGCCGGTCACCTCCGCTCCATCGTCGGTGGACTGACCGTCGAGCAGATCATCCGGGAGCGTGACCGGGTCGCCCAGGAGGTCAAGGCCGCCAGCCACAGCGAGATGGAGAAGCTCGGCATCGTCGTGGACGCCCTCCAGATCCAGGAGATCGAGGACGCCACCGGCTACATCAACAACCTGGCGGCGCCGCACGCCGCGGCTGTCGCCAGCCAGGCGCGTATCGCCGCGGCCAGGGCCGACCAGGAGGCCGCCGAGCGCGAGCAGCAGGCCGAGGCGCTGAAGGCCGAGTACGAGCGGGACACCTCCATCAAGCGCGCCGGCTTCCAGGCGGAGACGGAGCAGGTACGGGCGCGCGCCTCCCAGGCGGGCCCGCTGGCCCAGGCGAAGGCGTCGCAGGATGTCATCGAGGAGCAGACGGCGCTCGCCGAGCGGCAGGCGATGCTGGCGGCCCAGCGGCTGGAGGCCGAGGTGAGGCGCCCGGCGGACGCGGAGGCGTACCGGCAGCGGACCCTCGCGCAGGCGCAGGCCGACGCGAACAGCGCGCGTGCCCTCTCCCTGCGGGACGGGAATCAGGAACTTCTCGCGGCCAACCGTGTCGTGGAGGTGCTTCCGGAGCTGGCCGACGCGGCGGCCAAGGGTCTGGCGGACTCCAACCTCACCGTCCTCAACGGCACCGACGGTGTCAACGAGATGGCGGCGGGGCTGGTCGGCCAGGGCATGACCATCCTCAACTCGCTGCAAGGGCACGGCGGTTCGACCGGGACGCCGGCCGAGGACAACCACGAACCGGCGCCGAGCTCGAACGGCAGGGCGCCGGCCCGCGTTGAGCGGAACACCTGACCCCACGCACGGCGTCAGGGGTCAGCGGTCTTCGCGGAAGTCGACGTGCCGACGGGCGACGGGGTCGTACTTGCGCAGGACCATACGGTCCGGGTCGGTGCGGCGGTTCTTGCGGGTGACATAGGTGTGGCCGGTGCCCGCCGTGGAGCGGAGCTTGATCACCGGGCGTAGTTCGTTGCGTGTCATGCCGCGAGTATATGGCAATGGTTACCATTTTCAAAACGAGCGACGACGGCTCTCCTCGGCGGGCCGGGAGATCGACCGGGACTGGACATGCTCGTAGACCGTCGTCGTCTGTACGTCCGCGACCTCACGGCGCTCGGTGAGGCGGTCGATGACGAACGCGTACAGCCCGTCGACATTCGGCACGGCCACGTGCAGCAGGAAGTCGTGCGGCCCCGACGTCACGAACAGCCCGATGACCTCCGGCAATTGGGCCGCCCACTCGCGGAACCCCTCGATGACGGGGCGGGACGGCGGTCTGATCCGGACGGAGATCAGTGCCTGTACGGGGCGGCCCACCGCCGTCAGATCCAGCGCCGCGTGGAATCCGCCGATCACGCCCCGCTCGCGCAGGATCTTGACCCGCTCCAGCGAGGTGGAGGGGGAGACGCCGGTCTTGGCCGCCAGATCGCGGTTGGTCTGCCGTGCGTCGTGTTGCAGCTCCCGCAGCAGAGCCCAGTCGAGCGCATCAAGTTCCACGAAGGTGCCCTTCGGCCGTACGAAGTTCGGGAGGGCTCTCCATCGTACGCACGACTGCGTACCGTCTCGCGACATGACCGTTCATAACGACATCCCCCGGACCGACCTCTCCACCCGCGAGGCCCCGCTCAAGTGGGTCATCGTCGTCGACGCGGACCTGCCCGCGGGGCGCGCCGTGAACGCGGCGGCCTGTATGGCCGCCGCCGTCGGCAGGGCCCTGCCGCAGCTGCTCGGCGGCGACGGCCGCGACGCCTCGGGACATACGCACCCCGGACTGCCCTGGGCGGGCTGTTCCGTGCTGGCCGCCGACACCGGCACCCTGCACGCCCTGCGGGAGAAGGCCACCGGGAAGGAGGACGTCTTCGTGGTCGACATGCCCGAGCCCGCCCAGACGTCCAGGATCTACGACGAATATCTCGGCCTGCTCGCGGGGACGAAGCACGAGGACCTGACCTACCACGCGGTCGCCCTCGTCGGCCCGCGCAACAAGGTCGGCAAGCTCGTCGGCAAACTTCCCCTGCTGCGCTGACCGCCCGACCCGCCCCGCGTGACGGGAGACCGACGTGCCGTCAGTCGGTCACGCTCAGCACGATCTTCCCGCGCGTGCGGCCCTCCTGGACCCGGCGCTGCGCCTCGGCGGCCTCCGCCAGCGGCAGGACGTCCGCGACCTCGACACGGACCACGCCCTTGTCGATCAGCCCGGCGATCCGGGCGAGGCCGGCGCCGTCCGGCTCCACCAGGAAGGCGGTCGCGTTCAGCCCCCGCGCACGGGCGCCCTCCAGCACCTCGGGCGCGACACCGGACGGGACCGCGACGATCGTGCCACCGGGCCGCAGCGTCTCCAGCGAGCGCGTCGTCGTCGCGTCGTGCCCCTCGCCCACCAGGTCGATGACGACGTCGACGTCGCTCACGGCGTCCTCGAAGCGGACCTTCGTGTAGTCCACGACCTCGTCCGCGCCCAGCTCCCGCAGCCAGTCGTGCTTCGCGGCGCTCGCGGTGCCGATGACATGCGCCCCCAGATGCTTGGCGAACTGCACCGCCAGATGCCCCACGCCGCCCGCCGCCGCGTGGATCAGCACCCGCTGTCCCGCCTCCACGTGGGCCGCGTCCACCAGCGACTGCCAGGCGGTCAGCCCGGCCAGCGGCACACCGGCCGCCGTGCGGTGGTCGATCGTGCGGGGCTTGAGCGCGAACTGCCGCGAGGGGGCGGTCACATACTCGGCGTACGCGGCGGCCGGACGCGGGAACCACGGCATCCCGTACACCTCGTCGCCCACCTTCAGCGTGTGCACACCGAAGCCGACCTCCTCCACGACACCGGACACGTCCCAGCCGAGGACGAACGGCGGCGCGCCGAGCAGACCGGCCATGCCGCCGCTCTCGCGGGACTTCCAGTCGACCGGGTTCACACCGGCCGCGTGCACCCGGACCAGCACCTCGGTCGGAACCGGGCGGGGCCGGGGGACGTCGGCGAGGCGCAGCACCTCGGGGCCGCCGAGGGAGTCCTGGATGATCGCGCGCATCGTCGGCTCACTGCTCATGTCGGTCAATTCTCCTGAATGAGTGCGGTGGATCTTCGACCCCCAGAACGTACTCCCCGGGCAGCGCCGACCCCCTGCCGGGGACGACCCCGGCCCGCCCTCTCAGTTGCCGCGTGAGGCGACCATCGCGACCGTCACCAGCCCCAGCACCACCCATCCGAACCAGAGCCAGCCGTTGCTCCCCAGCGCCGCCGTGTAGGCCGTCACGACCACCAGCGCGCCGACGGTGAGCACACCCATCGTCTTCGTGGATCCGGAACCGGACATAGGTGTCCTCCTCCTGGCCGTGGTCGTGGCCGTGAGGACCATCGTCACCCGAAAGGGGTGTTCCGCGCTACTGTCCGCGTGTCTGCAACGACGCGAGGTAGGCGTTGTACGCGGCCAGCTCCTTGTCACCGTCCCGGTCGGCGGCCCGGTCCGAGCGCTTCGCCTGGCGTTGGTCCGACCGGTACCACTGGTACACCAGCGCGACCAGGACCAGGACGGACGGGATCTCGCTGAACGCCCAGGCGATACCGCCCGCCGCGTTCTGGTCGGAGAGCGGGTCGATGCCCAGCGACGCCGGCGGATCGTCGTACGCCCGCACCATCGGCTCGCTCGCCATCATCAGCGCGATCCCGAAGAACGCGTGGAACGGCATCCCGGCGAACAGCTCCAGCATCCGCATCAGATAGCCGGGCCGGTGCGGCCCCGGGTCCACGCCGATGATCGGCCAGAAGAAGATCAGCCCGGTGGACAGGAAGTGCACCATCATCGCGATGTGCCCCGGCTTCGACTCCATCAGGAAGTCGAAGAGCGGGGTGAAGTAGAGGCCGTACAGGCTCGCGATGAACAGCGGGATCGTGAAGGCGGGATGCGTCACGAACCGCATGAACGCGCTGTGCAGCAACGCCAGCAGCACCTCGCGCGGCCCCTTGCGGCCCCGGCCCGCCACCGGCAGCGCCCGCAGCGCCAGGGTCACCGGCGCGCCCAGGAGCAGCAGGATCGGGGAGACCATGCTGATCACCATGTGCTGCACCATGTGCACGCTGAACATGACCATGCCGTAGTCGTTCAGCGAGGTGCACATCATCAGCGCGACGGTCAGCACGCCGAGCACGAAGGAGATGGTGCGGCCCGCTGACCAGCTGTCGCCCCGGCCGCGCAGCCGTACGACACCCCAGCCGTACAGGGCGAGCGCCAGCAGACAGCCGATGAGGAAGAAGGCGTCGGGCGAGAACTCCAGCGCGCGGCTCAGCGTGAACGGCGGCAGGTCCGTCATCGTGCCGTGCTCGCCGTGATCCATACGTGTTCTCCCGCTGCGCGATCCCGATTGGTGCGATGTGTCCGCACCGGGAACCAGACTAGAACCGCCCCCGGCGCCGTTCGCGGCCGGGGGCGGTTCGTCGTACCGACGTCGGTGAGGTCGGTCCGGTGTCAGCGAGCGCGGTTCAGAGCACGCACTCCGCCTCGGCGTACCGCTCCGCCGGCACCGTCTTCAGCGTCTCGACGGCCTCCGCGAGAGGCACCATCACGATGTCCGTGCCACGCAGCGCCGTCATCATGCCGAACTCGCCCCGGTGCGTGGCCTCCACCGCGTGCCAGCCGAAGCGCGTCGCCAGCACCCGGTCGTACGCGGTCGGTGTACCGCCGCGCTGGACATGGCCCAGGATCACCGGCCGCGCCTCCTTGCCCAGGCGCTCCTCCAGCTCGACGGAGAGCTGCCTGGCCACGCCCGCGAAGCGCTGGTGACCGTAGATGTCCTTGCCGCCGGCGTCGAACTCCATCGAGCCCTCACGGGGCTTGGCGCCCTCGGCGACCACCACGATCGCGAAGCGCTTGCCGGCCGAGAACCGCTTGCCGACCAGCTCGGCCAGCTCTCCTATGTCGAAGGGCCGCTCGGGGACGACGATGGCGTGCGCACCGGCGGCCATGCCCGAGTGCAGCGCGATCCAGCCCGTCTCCCGGCCCATGACCTCGACGATCAGCACCCGCTGGTGGGACTCGGCGGTGGTCTTCAGCCGGTCCAGCGCCTCCGTGGCGACACCGACGGCGGTGTCGAAGCCGAAGGTCACGTCCGTGGAGGCGATGTCGTTGTCGATGGTCTTGGGCACACCGACGATCGGCAGCCCCGCCTCGGAGAGCAGATTGGCCGCCTTGAGGGTGCCCTCGCCGCCGATCGGGATGATCGCGTCGAGACCGAGGTCGGCCACATGCCCCCTGGCCCGCTCCACACCGTCACGCAGATGCGCGGGCTGGACGCGGGAGGAACCGAGGATCGTGCCGCCACGGGCGAGGATGCCGCCGACCGCGTCGAGGTCGAGCTTGCGGTAATCGCACTCCAGAAGGCCTTTCCAGCCGTCGTGGAAGCCGATGACCTCGTCGCCGTGGTCGACGACGGCGCGGTGCACCACGGACCGGATCACCGCATTGAGACCGGGGCAGTCGCCGCCGGAGGTGAGTACACCAATTCGCATTGCCCGGAGAACCTTTGCAACGTGGGCCGACGGCCGGACCACGTCGTCCGGCTGAATCCCCGCCACCCTACCGGCGCGGGGTGGCGGGGCCGAACCAGGCGTCCGACTGCTGGACACCCTCCGGTTGAACGGCAGACGTCAGCGTGACGCCACGGGCTAGGCGGGCTGCGTCGCGGCGGCGATGCGTTCGGCGCGCAGCGCCTCGTACCAGCGGTCGTCCGCGGGCGGCAGCGCGTTCACGTCGAGCGCCAGCTTCAGCAGCAGGTCGGCGATCAGCGGATTGCGCGCCAGCACCGGGCCGTGCATGTACGTACCGAACACCGTGTCGTTGTACGCGCCCTCCGTGCCGTCGCCCGTGCCGTTGCCCCGGCCGAGCGACACCCGTGCGAACGGGCGGGCGGTCGGGCCGAGATGGGTGACGCCCTGGTGGTTCTCGAAACCGGTCAGCGGCGGCAGTCCCAGATGCGGGTCGATGTCGCCCAGTACATCTCCGACACACCGCTCGCCCTCGCCACGGGTGGAGATCACGTCGAGCAGCCCGAGGCCGCCCTCGCGCTCACCCAGGTCGTTGACGAACTCATGGCCGAGGATCTGGTAGCCGGCGCAGACCGAGAACACGATCGCGCCGTTGGACACCGCCCGGTTGAGACCGCCGTCGCGGCGCAGCCGCTCGGCGGCCAGCCGCTGCGGCCGGTCCTCGCCGCCGCCGATGAGATAGATGTCGCCCGACGTCGGCACCTGCTGGTCGCTGCGCACGTCGACACGGGTGACGTCGAGACCGCGCTGCCGGGCCCGGCGCTCCACCACCAGGGCGTTGCCCTGGTCGCCGTACGTGCTCAGCAGGTCCGGGTAGATCCACACCAGCCGCAGACTGTTGTCGCTCATCGCTCGCTCGCCCCTCTTCCGACTCCGTCTGTGTTCATGGCCGGGCTCAGTTCTTGACACGGCGGCGCAGGTCCTGGAACGACGTGTAGTTGGCGATCGCCTCGATCCGGCCGGGCGGCGCCATCTGCACGGCCTCGTCGGCGGTCGCGCACACACGGAAGTCCAGGCCCGCGACCTCCAGCCGTACGGCAAGGTCCAGCTTGCGGTCGCCGATGACGAAGATCGGGTGACCGGCCAGCCGGGTGTAGTCCACGTCCCACAGCCACGAGGTGTCCGTGCCGTCGGCGCCGCGGGCGTTGACCGCGAGGATGACGGGTGTGGGCGGCGGGTCGATGAGCGAGAACGTCTCCAGCCAGCCCGCCGGGTTCTTCGCCAGCAGCAGCCGCAGATCACGGCCGAGGAAGGACACCACGTCGTACCGGCCGGCCACCGCCTGCACCTGGTACATGCGCTCCAGCGCGACCTGCGGCGGCACCCCGAACGTGGCCGCGACGGCGGCGGAGGTGGCGGCGTTCGCGCGGTTCGCGCGGCCCGGCAGCTGGAGATGGATCGGCCAGGCGGAGCCGTGCGGGTCCAGGACATGGTCGCCGTGCAGCGCCCAACTCGGCGCGGGCCTGCGGAAACCGCACTGCCCGCAGAACCAGTCGTCGCCGGGTCGCTGCATCACACCGCCGCAGGCGGGGCAGGACCAGGCGTCGTCCTTCCACTCCTGTCCGGCGGCGACCCAGACCACGTTCGGGGACGACGAAGCGGCCCACACGATCAGCGGGTCGTCGGCGTTGGCGATGACCACGGCCTTCGTGCCGGCCAGGCCCTCGCGCCAGTGCTCGGCCAGCATGCGGGTCTCGGCGGCGCGGTCGAGCTGGTCGCGGGAGAGGTTGAGCAGGGCGATCGCCTTGGGCGTGGTGTCGCGCGCGACACCGGCGAGGTACTTCTCGTCCACCTCGATCACGCCGTACCTGGCGTCCGATCCGCCCGCGAGGGCGGAGGTGATACCGGCCGGCATGTTGGCGCCCAGCGCGTTCGACACCACGGGGCCGCTGGCCCGCAGGGCCTCGGCGATCAGCCGTGTCGTGGTCGTCTTGCCGTTCGTCGCCGACACCAGCACGACGTCCAGATGCTGCGCGAGAGCCGCCAGCAGATCCGGGTCGAGCCGCAACGCCACCTTGCCGCCGATCACCGATCCGCTGCCGCGCCCCGCAGCGCGCGACACCGCCGCTGCGGCCTTGCCTGCCGTCACGGCCAGCTTGGCCCGCGGCGACAGCGGGTCCGTGTTGCCTGCCATCGTCCTTGATCCTCCTCGCGTCGGTCCGGCCTCAGCCTATCGAGATACGTGCACGGGCCCGAACCA
Source organism: Streptomyces sp. NPDC006643 (assembly GCF_042870175.1). NCBI lineage: Bacteria > Bacillati > Actinomycetota > Actinomycetes > Kitasatosporales > Streptomycetaceae > Streptomyces > Streptomyces sp. NPDC006643. Next base: position 76,409 of record NZ_JBIAHA010000009.1, read on the forward strand.
CGGCACCGGAGAACCGGCTGATCGTTGTCACACGTACGCCTTCGACCGGCGCGGCGGGCGCGTGCGCCGGGGCGCCGGGTGGCGGTTTCCGGCGCCGGAGGTGGGGTGTTTCCCCGTCTGTGCGGCGTTCGCGCCGGTTGTACGCCCCACTCCCGCCGATCCGGCGGCCGATCGGCGCCGGTCCCGGCCCGGGGCGGCCGGCACGGACCGGCCGGCCGGTCCCAAGTGGCCCGCACACGACCACCACCCGGCCCCCGGCAGTCCTTCACATCCACGCCGGGGGCCGGGTGTTCGGCGGCGGTTCACCCCACCGTCACGCCGCCGAGCCACACCCGGGCGGGCCGAAGATCCGCGTCCAGCTCGACCAGATCGGCCCGCAGTCCGGGGCGCAGCTCGCCCCGGTCACGCAGACCGAGCAGCCGGGCGGCCGTGCCCGACGTCATCCGGACGGCGTCCGCCAGGGGAAGTCCCACCGCGCACACGGCCCTGCGGAACGCCTCGGCCACGAACAGCGTCGACCCCGCCAGCGTGTCGGTGCCGCGCAGCGTCGCCACCCCGTTCGTGACGGTCACCTCGCGGTCCGCGAACGCGTAGTCCCCGTCCGCCATGCCCGCCGCCGGCATCGCGTCACTGACCAGCACCAGCCGGTCGGGACCGGCCACCCGGTGGGCGAGGCGTACGGTGTCGTCCGCCAAGTGGTGCCCGTCCAGGACCAGTTCGCAGACCAGCCGGGGGTCGAGCAGCGCCGCCGCGACCGGACCCGGCTCGCGGTGGTGCAGCGGCGGCATCGCGTTGAACAGATGCGTCACCGCGCGGGCACCGAGATCGGCGGCCCGCGCGAACCGCTCCGCGCCCGCGTCCGTGTGGCCCAGACAGCACACCAGTTCGTCCGCGTACCGCCGGATCAGCTCCAGCGCCCCCGGCAGTTCGGGCGCCACGGTCAGCGACCTCGCGTGCCCGCCCGCCGCCGCCAGCAGACCGGCCAGCAGCTCCGGGTCCGGGGCGCGCAGCGCGGTGCGCGTCTGGGCGCCGCGCCGGGCGGGCGACAGGAACGGTCCCTCGAAGTGGACGCCCACCAGGTTGGGCGCCGACCCGTCATCGATGACCGACGCGACGGCGCGCACCGCCGCCTCCATCGCGGGCGGCTCGACCGTCGCGACGGACGCCAGCATCGTGGTCGTCCCCCGTGCGAGATGCCCCGCCGCCGCCCCCCGTACGGCGGCGGGATCTCCCGTGTAGACCGAGTGGCCGGCGCCGCCGTGACAGTGCGGATCCACGAACCCCGGCACGACGAGCCGGCCACTCAGCTCCACCACCTCGTCAGGGACGTCGGGCGCACCCGTCGTCCCCATCGAGTGGATCAGGCCGCCCCGTACGAGCAGCCACCCGGCCGTGACACCGGCGTCCGGTGTCACGAACCTGCCACCGGTGAACAGCCGCCCGCCGCCGGACGCGTCCGGCACCGGACTGCCCGCGCTCACCGCGTGCCCGGGTGGTGTCTTCAAAGTCCCGCCCGGTCCGCGCCCGGCGCCGCCTCGAAGCCACGACCCAGCAGCGCGCCCACCGCCGCCAGCGCGCACACGCGCGAGGCGCCGAACGTACGCACCCAGCCCCGGAAGCCGCCGAAGTCGTCGCCCGGCACACCCATGTCGACCACGACGCACCGGGGGAAGCGCTCCAGCAGGTCGTCCAGGACCGGCCGCTGCCAGGGGAACCGGTGCGAGCTGCGCACCAGCAGCACCACATCGGCGTCCGGCCCGAACTCGTCCAGATACAGGCCGACTTCGGCCTTGATCATGCCCTCGGCGTTGTACGTGTCGCCCGCCACCGCGAGCGCCTCGACCTCGATGCCCGCCGCGCGCAGCGGCGCCTCCACGCCCCAGGAGGCGCCGCCCTGCGCGGGCGAGTGCGTCGGGTCGAGCCGTACGACCAGCGCGCGGCTCCCCTTGAGGGTCACGTCGCCGCTCACCTCCAGGACGTCGCGGGCCTGCCGCTCGCCGACGGTGTCGTCGTGCCGGACACCGGTGGCGCGAGGCCGGGTGCCGAGCTTCGCGAGACGCGCGTTCGCCTGCCGCAGCCGCTCCAGCGGCAGGGTGCCGTTCTCCACGGCGGCCACCAGTGCGGCAGCCGCCGCGTCCACGTCGTCGCCGAACGCCCAGGCGCCCAGGCACAGCGCGTCCGCGCCGGCCGCGACGGCCCGTACCGCCGCGTCGGGCAGGCTCGCCACGTCGGCGATGCCGCGCATCTCCAGCGCGTCGGTGATCACCACACCGTCGAAGCCCAGCTCGTCGCGGAGCAGCCCGGTGAGCACGGCGGGGCTGATGGTCGCGGGGACGTCGTCCAACTGGCTCAGATGGACGTGCGACACCATGATGCTGTCGACCCCGGCGGCGATGGCCGCGCGGAACGGGTCCAGATAGTGCTCCACCAGCTCCTGCCGGGACAGGTCCACGGTGGGCGTGCCCAGGTGTGCGTCGGTGGAGCTGAGGCCGTGGCCGGGGAAGTGCTTGGCGCAGGCGCTCACCCCGGCGGACTGAAGTCCCTCCACCCAGGCCGCCGCGTGCTTGGCGACCAGCGCGCGGTCGGCGCCGAAGGTGCGGATGCCGTTGGGGGACAGCGGGTTGACGGCCGCGTCGACGGCGGGCGCCAGGTCCCAGTCGATGCCGGCCTCCACCAGCGAGAGGCCGATCTGGTAGGCGGCCTCACGGGTCCGCGCGGGATCGTCGAGCCGGCCCAGGGCGTGGTTGCCCGGTACGGACGTACCCCCGTGGTTCTCCAGCCGGTTGACGTCACCGCCCTCCTCGTCGATGGAGAGCAGCACATGGTCGCGCAGGCCGTGCAGAGCCGTGGTCAGCTCCCGTACCTGTTCGGCCTCGGCGATGTCCTTGCCGAACAGGACGAAGCCGCCGAGTCCTTCCTCGACCCGGGCGCGCGCCCACCTGGGGACGGTCCTGCGTCCGAGCGCGGGGAACAGCACGCCGTGGGCGAGCCGGGACAGCTCGGTCATGATTCGATTCCTCACCTTGCGTTTGGGTCGTCGTGCGGTGGTCGTCCGGCGCTGCCGGACGCCGGGGTCTCAGCCCTTGACCGCGCCGCTGGTCATGCCGCCCACGAGGCGGCGCTGCACCAGCAGGAAGAAGACGAGTACGGGGATGGAGAAGATGGTGGAGGCCGCGATCATCGCGCCGTAGTCCACGCTCTCCGAGGTCTTGAACGACACGAGCCAGACCGGCAGCGTGTAGTTGTCCTGCGATTTCATGATCACGTAGGCGAAGATGTAGTCGTCCCACGCGTTGACGAAGGCGAAGATCGAGGTCGCCACGATCCCCGGCATCAGCAGGGGCAGCAGCACCCGTACGTACATCTGGAACCGCCCGCACCCGTCCACGAGCGCGGCCTCCTCCAGCTCGACGGGCACCCCGTCCACGAATCCGCGCAGCGTCCAGATCGTGAACGGCAGCACGAAGGTCATGTACGTGAAGACCAGGCCCGGCAGGAAGTCCAGTCCGCCGACGGACCGGAGCATCAGATACACCGGGATGACCATCGCCGCCGCCGGGACCATCTGCACCAGCACCAGGACGGTCAGCACCGCCTTGCGGCCGGCGAACCGGAACCGCGCGATCGCGATCGCCGCGAACAGCGAGATGACCAGCGACAGGACGACCGAGGAGACCGTCACCGTCAGGGAGTTGCGGACGAACGTCCAGAAGCCCGGCTTGTCCAGCGCCCGGGTGAAGTTCTCCAGGCTCAGCGGCCAGGGGATGAACTTCGGTACGGCGCTGAGGATGTCCGACCGCTCCTTGAGCGCGGTGGCCACCATCCAGTAGACGGGGAACACCATCACGGCGGAGACCGCCATCGCGATCGCGTTGTTGACGGAGCGCCGTTTGCGCGCGGTCGTGCGTGGTGACGTCTTGAAGGCGCTCATACGACATCTCCCTGCCGGGACAGCCTGCGTACGTAGGCGACGGAGAACAGGGCGAGGATCACCACGGTCACCACCGCGACCGACGCGCCGCTGCCGTACTCGTTGCGGCTGAACGCGGTGATGTACGCGTACACGCCGAGCGTGGTGGTCGCCCCGTCGGGGCCGCCCTGCGTCAGCACCCAGATCGGGGTGAACGAGTTCACCGACCAGATCACTTCGAGAATGGTGAGGATCGCGAGGACGGGCCGCATGATCGGAATGGTGATGTGGCGGAACATCTGGAGCGTCCCCGCGCCGTCGAGGCGGGCCGCCTCGTACAGGGACTCGGATATCTGGCCGCGTGCGGCGAACAGGGTCAGCGCCACGAACGGCAGACCCTTCCAGACCGTCAGCAGGATGATCAGGCCCAGCGCCTGGGTGGGATGGGAGAACCAGTCGTAGACCGACATGTCCCCGAAGACCTTGAGCTGGGTGAGCAGCCAGTTGGCGACGCCGTACTGCGGCTGGAACATCCACTGCCAGACCAGGGTCGCCGCCACCATGGGCATCGCCCACACCAGCACCAGACACACGGTGGTGACGACACGGGCCCACGGCGAGATCGTCATCAGCAGATGCGAGATCAGGAATCCCAACACCATCAGCAGTGTCACGCACACCAGCGTGAACACCACGGTCCGCAGCAGGACCGCCAGGAAGTCGGAGTCCGTGAAGATCCGGGTGAAGTTGTCCAGGCCGATGAAGTCCGACTGCCCGGTGAACAGCGACCGGGGGCCGAACTCCTGCGTCGACAGGGTCAGCAGCCGAAGCAGGGGATAGCCCTGGATCAGCAGGAGCGCGGCGAGCGCCGGGGCGAGCATCGCCCAGGGGAGCATCCGGGACCGCCGCGCCTTGCGGCGCGGGCCGGGTGGTCCGGTGCGGCGGCCCCGGTCCGGCGCGCGCACCGGACGGTGCTTCTCAGTGAGTGCCATCAGGCGTCCAGGGGTGTCAGTCGCTCAGCGAGTTGAAGGCGTCCGTCGCGTGCTTGTCGTACGCGGCCGACGACGAGGCGATGTCCGCACCGCTCGCGATCTTCGAGAAGAACTGTTCGTTGTAGCGCTCGGTCTCCAGCGTCGCCTCACCCGGACTGTTGGGCAGCGGCTGGCTCACCTTGCTGGCCTGCGAGGCGACGGTCAGCTGCTCCGGCACACCGGCCGGGGTGAACGACGGCGAGATCGGCAGCAGGTTGAGCTTCAGCGCCATCTTCTGCTGGAACTTCTTTCCGGTGACGATCCGCAGCCAGTCCTCCGCGGCGTCCCGGTCGGGGCTGCCCGCGGCGATACCGATGGTCGACCCGGAGACGATCACGGGCATCGCGCTCTCCGCGGTGTAGCCCGGCATGGCGAAGAAGCCGATGTTGTCCTTCATCTTCGGGTTCTTCTCGATGACGGCGGCCGGCTCCCACGCCTTGACGTACGCCATGGCGGCCTTGCCGTCGGCGAACAGCTGGTCCTGGTCGGGGCTGTCGGTGTTGACGCCGACCGACGAGGGGGTGGAGCAGGTGTTCTGGAAGGACTTCCACGCCTTCAGGCCGGCCTGGTTCTCCGGCGACGACATCTCCGCCTGCCACTTGCCGTCCTTCTGGGAGGCGATCTTGCCGCCCTTGGCGAAGAGGAAGGGCATGCCGTTGAACCAGTACTGGCCGGGCAGGTAGAAGCCGGAGAAGTTGGCCGTGTCCTTGTTCGCGTCGGCGAGCGTGCCGCACTGCTTCTGGAGTTCGGCGAGGGTCTTCGGCGGAGAGGTGATGCCCGCGTCCGCGAACATCTTCTTGTTGTACATGACCACTTTGGTGCCGCCGTAGAGCGGAGTGGCGTACAGCTTGCCGTCGAACTCGGAGGGGCCGGAGAGACCGGTGAGCCAGTCGGCGGAGCCTTCGAAGGACTTCTTGCTGTCCGTGAGGTCGGCCAGACCGCCGGAGTAGGTCTGGAGCGGTGTCTGGGTGTTGCCCATCTCCACGATGTCCGGCGGGTTGCCGCTGGCCAGCGCCGTGGTGATCTTGGTGGCCACGCCGTCCCACTGCTGTATCTCGATGTCCACCGCGATGTCCGGGTGGTCCTTCTTGAACTCGGCGGTCGCCTCCTTGATCAAGGGGTTGTCGCCGGGACCGCCGGTCATCATCCAGATCGTCAGCTTGTTGTCGGAGTCGGACTTCGCCACCCCGCCACCGCCGCACGCGGTCAGTGTGAGCGCGAGGACCGGAATCGCCGCGAGTGCGCACCGGGTCCGTGATCGGTTCATCGTTGTCACCCTTCTGCCATCTGCTCGTCGTGCCTGGTGCGGGGGGTCGGGTCGGCCGTGGGGGCCGGGATGGTGATGCCGGGGGCGGTGGGGCAGTCCGCGAGACGCCGGATCACCAGATCGCGGTCGACGGCCACCGACGCCGCGTCGTCCGCGCTCACGCCCAGCGAGTCGTAGAGCCGGCCGAGCGAGGACGCCATCGAGCCGAGCAGGCCCGCCGAGTCCCCGAGGTCGGAGCGGCGCACCACACTGCGGACCCCGACCGTGTCGGCGACCTGGTCGCTGATCGCGGTCAGCCGCGCGGTGTCGAACGACTCCGAGAAGCCGCCGGTGAGGACCACGGTGCCGGGCTCGTACGCCAGCGCGACGACGGTGACCAGATGGGCCAGCGCGCCGTGCACCTCGGCCAGCAGCGGCGCGTACGCCTCCGGGTCCTCGAACAGCGCGCGCGCCGTCGGCACCCGCACGCCCCGGCCGCGTGCGTACGCCACCAGGTCGGCTCCGGAGAGCAGATCGCGCAGACGCTCGTCGCGGCCGGGCAGCGGAAGCCGGCCGAACTCGCCGAGCAGGCCCGTCCTGCCGAGCAGCACCTGTCCGTCTATGGAGACGGCGGAGCCGAGGCCGGTGCCCATGGCGAGCAGCACGGCGGTCTCCCGGTCCGGCAGCGCGCCGTACTGGAGTTCGCCCAGCAGGGCGAGGTTGGAGTCGTTGCCGACGGCGGTCTCGACGTCGAGCAGCGCGGAGACCTTCTCGATGAAACCGGTGCCCTTGATCTGGCCGAGATTGTGCGATGCCACGACGGACCGTCCGTCGCCGGTGACGACACCCGGCAGGCCGATCGTGACGGTGCGGAGCGGGACTCCGTCGCCGTGCCGGGCGACCAGATCGGTGATCCGGTCGGCCACCCAGGCGGCGAGTTCGTCCGCCGTCGCGTCGCGCGGTGTGGTGTCCCGGCTTCGGATGAGGGCGCGGCCGAGCGCGTCCGCCACCACGATCCGGCAGTTGGTGCCGCCGAGGTCGACTCCGCAGACCAGAGCGGAACGGTGGTTGAAACTCACGGATGTCGACTGTCGGCCGGGGCCTTCGCGGAGCACCCGGACACCCTCCAGCGCGAGGGACTCGGCCATCAGGTCGTCCACGATGCGGAACACCGTGGCCCGGCTCAGGCCGGTGTCCGCGATGAGCCTCTGACGGTCCATGTCCGCGCCGGAGAGCAGGGCCGCGATCACGGCGCTGCGGTTGGAGGTGCGGGGGAGCGAGGTAGTTGCCACAATTCCTCTCACTCTGAGATTAATTCGGTGGCGCAACTCTAAGCACAGGTGACCGATGAAAACCAGACATGCGGCGCATCACGTTCCGGTAAACCCGGTGCGGGCGGACGCCGTTGCCGGGCCGACGTACGCTGGCGCGATGGCGGCGATCGAACGCGCTGAGCGCGCGGCGGACTTCACGGCGGACCCATGCGAAACCGGCTGATTCCGGGCAGTACTGGACGGGTGCATCCCCTGCGGCTGCTCGGTGACCCCACCCTGCACAGCCCCTGCGGACCCGTCACCGACTTCGGGCCCGGGCTCGCCCGGCTGGTGGAGGACCTGTTCGCCACGATGTACCGCGCGCGCGGCGTCGGTCTCGCGGCGAACCAGATCGGCGTGCCGCTACGGGTGTTCGTGTACGACTGCCCCGACGACGAGGACGTCCGGCACCTCGGGCACGTCGTCAATCCCCGGCTGGTCACGATGGACGGCGTCACCGTACGGGGCGCCGAGGGATGCCTCTCGCTGCCCGGCCTCGAAGCGGGCACGGAGCGCGCAGACCACGCGGTGGTGGAGGGCGTGACGGCGGACGGCGCGCCGGTACGGATCGACGGCACCGGATTCTTCGCGCGCTGTCTCCAGCACGAGTGCGACCACCTGGAGGGGCTGGTCTATCCGGACCGGCTGACGGGCCTGCGCCGGGCCAAGGTCCTGCGGGCGGCGCGTCGCGCGTCCTGGAGCTAGGGCGGGTCCGGGCGGCCCGGCCCGCGGGCGGACGACGCTACTTTCCGAAGGGGCGGTGCGGCCCGGTGTCAGAGACCCGGGCTGCCGTCCCGGTCGTCCACCAGTGCCAGCCTGCCCCACAGCAGATCGGCCAGGCTGCTCACCAACTGCGCGCGTGAGCAAGGGCGTTCGCCGAGCCACCAGTCGCCGGCCGCGTGCATCATGCCGACGATCCCGTGGCCCCAGACGCGGGCCAACTGCGCGCTGTCGGGCCCGAGATCGACCCGCTCCTCGATGACCACGGCCAACTCCTCGCCGAGACGGCGCAGCAGTGGGGCCGAGTGGCGGCCCACGTCGAAGCCCTGCTCGGGGAGTTGGGCGTCGGCGGTGTCACCGGCCCCGGCCGCGCCGGCACCGCCGACAGTGCCGTCCGCGGGGTGCATCAGGAAGCGGTACACCTGCGGGCGCGCCTCGATCGCCGCGAGATAGGTGTCGAGCGTGGCCTCCACCCGTGCGCGGCGGTCGGCGGGCGCGTCGAGCGCCGCCTTCAACGCGCCCAGCAGCGCGTCCGTATGACGCTTCGCCAGGGCCCGGTAGAGCCCGCCCTTGTCGCCGAAGTGGCGGTAGAGAATCGGTTTGGTGATACCGGCCTCGGCCGCGATGGCGTTCATCGAGGCTTTCGGCCCGTCACGCAGCACGACCCGGTCGGCGGCCTCCAGGAGTTGACGGCGCCGCTGATGAGCTGAGCGGTGCTGGTCGGCCTGCTGTGTGGTCCCCATGGGTGTCTCCCCGCCCGAGCGATTCCGTGACGCCCCGGCAACGTAACACCAAGCCCGGCGTCCTCGCAGATCAGCCCGCCGCGGGTTGACATCCTCTACTTGCCGGTAACAGACTGTTGTTACCGTAAGTAACAGCAGTGCTGGAGGAAGACGATGGCCGAGTTCAGCTTCGAACTCAACGACGACCAGAAGCAGGTACGCGACTGGCTGCACGGGTTCGCCGCCGACGTCATCCGCCCGGCGGCAGCCGAGTGGGACGAGCGGGAGGAGACTCCCTGGCCCGTGATCCAGGAAGCCGCCAAGGTCGGTGTCTACTCCCTCGACTTCTACGCACAGCAGTACTTCGACCCCACGGGCCTCTCCATCCCCATGGTGATGGAGGAACTGTTCTGGGGCGACGCCGGCATCGCCCTGTCCATCGTCGGCACCGGACTCGCCGCCGTCGGCGTCCTCGCCAACGGCACCGACGAGCAGATCGGCACCTGGATCCCGCAGATGTACGGCGACGTGGACGACGTGAAGGTCGCCGCGTTCTGCTCCTCCGAGCCCGACGCCGGATCGGACGTCGCGGCGATGCGCACCCGCGCGGTGTACGACGGGGCGACGGACGAGTGGGTGCTGAACGGCACCAAGACCTGGGCCACCAACGGCGGTATCGCCAACGTGCACGTCGTCGTCGCCGTCGTGGACCCCGACGCCGGCTCCAAGGGCCACGCCTCCTTCATCGTCCCGCCGGCCACGCCCGGACTCTCCCAGGGCCAGAAGTTCAAGAAGCACGGCATCCGCGCCTCGCACACGGCCGAGGTGGTCCTCGAAGACGTACGCGTTCCCGGACACTGCCTGCTCGGCGGCAAGGAGAAGCTGGACGAACGGCTGGCACGCGCCCGCGAGGCCCGGACGGGCGGCGGCGGTGAGCGCGTGAAGAACGCGGCCATGGCGACCTTCGAGGCGTCACGCCCCGCGGTCGGCGCGATGGCGGTGGGCACGGCGCGCGCCGCGTACGAGGTGGCACTCGACTACGCGAGGACCCGCACCCAGTTCGGCCGCCCCATCATCGACAACCAGGGCGTCGCCTTCCCGCTCGCCGACATGCGCACCCGCATCGACGCCGCCCGGCTGCTGGTGTGGCGCGCCTCCTGGATGGCGGCCACGGGCAAGCCCTTCACCGCGGCGGAGGGCTCGATGTCGAAGCTGTACGCGAGCGAGACGGCCAAGCAGGTCACCGCCCAGGCGCTCCAGATCCTCGGCGGCAACGGCTTCACCAGGGAGTACCCGGTGGAGCGGATGCACCGCGACAGCGCGATCTACACGATCTTCGAGGGCACGAGCGAGATCCAGCGGCTGGTCATCGCCCGGACGTTGTCGGGGATGCCGATCCGTTAGCGCGTGGGCGGGTGCCGGACGGCCGGTGGAACGGGGGGACTGGCTCCCCGCTCCACCGGCCGCGTTCATCGGGTCCGTGACCGGCCGTCTACAACTGTCTGTCCCCTCGCCAGGTGACCGACGTCAGCGCGTCCAGACCTCCGTTCGCCACTCCCTTGTAGGTCACCGTCCGGGCGGGGCCGAGCTCGTGCGCGAGCTGTTTCGCCATGTCCTGCCCCTCGCGGAACAACCGCTGCCACTCGCCGTCGTACTTGCCGTCCTCCCGGTCCCGTACATACAGGTTCAGGGTGGTCTCGATACTCCGCGCCCAGGTGTGGAGAGCGGTGACGAGGCCGTCGGACAGATTCATGGCGGCGGCGGGATCATCCGGGAAGAAGTCCCCGAATCCCTCCGAGCGCAGCGGGGCGAACCCGAACTCCCCCTCCAGCGTGATGTCGAGCGGGTGCGGGGGAGTGCCATGAGGGTCCCGCTCCCAGTGGAGACGGTCGCAGCCCCAGCACACCCACTTCGCCGTTCCGAGACCCTCGTCCCAGTAACGCACCGTCCACGACGGTCCGAGGTGTCCGGCGAGCCGCTGGGCGGCCGTCAGACCCCGCTTGACGTACTTGCGCAGGGCGGGGCGGGCGGTGAAGCCCCCGGCCGGACGGGTCAGTGACCAGGACCGCAACTCGTCCGCCAGCTCGGCGGGGAGGCCCAGCCGGGAATCGTCCAGCGGCACGTTACGCGTGAAGGCGCCGAGGTCGTCCCAGGCACCGACGGGATCCGCCGGCTCGTACAGTGGCGACGGCTCGTCAACGGTCCGCAGGAACAGATGCCGCGGTTCGTCGAAGGTCATACGGGATTTGCTCCGATCACGAATCCGTTGTCGCCCACGCTGATGGCGACCTGCTGGACCTTGCCGTTGAAGGTGACCTCGAAGATCGGCCTTCCTGTTCCCTGGGTGCCGACCCTCTTGCCCTGGTTCAGAGCGGTCTTGACGAGGGCCGGGATGTCCTCCACCCGGACGCCGGCGGTCGCGAACTCTCCCGCGTGCCGGAAGATGATGTGGACCAGGCCCGCGTGGACGTTACCTTTCTCGAGCCAGGCGAGGGCCAGACCGGGCTTCGCGTACTCGGCTATCCAGATCGTGTCCGCCTTGTTGAACTTCACGCCGGCGGCGGTGAGCTTGTCCAGCAGCTTGGCGTCGAGGGTGCCACGGGCGATCTTGGCCCGTTCCGCCGCGCCGGCCGCGATACGGAAGCCCATGCCCGCCGCGGAGGCGGCGTCGCCGATCTGGAGGGCGCCCTTCTCCCCGTAGATCTTCTTCAGATCGGCCAGTACCTGTGCGGCGTCCTCACCGGTCTTCGCCGCGTGTTCGGCCCGCGCGGCGAGCTTGACCGCCGCGGCGAGTTTCGTGGCGACCGAGGTCGGTACGAACGCCGCCGCGGCCCAGGCGCAACCGCTGGCACTGCCGTGCCAGCAGTCCAGGAAGTCCTGGACCAGGATCGCCTTGCCGAGTTCGAGGTACTTCTGGAGAAGCCCCTTGAGGATGTCTCCCTGGGTGAAGGTCTGGGTGACCTTCTTGGTCATGCCCTTGAAGGGCTCGGACCCGAGGTGCACCGTGTCCACCGCGGCGCACCCGGCTTCGGTCGCGGGGACGTCCGGGTTGACGCACAGGTAGTAGTCGACCGTCAGGTCGAACGTGTAGGTGAAGGAGACGGTGCAGCTCGTGCCGAAGCCGGGCGGAAGTTCGCAGGGCTTGTCCTGCTTGGTGTCCGTGACCTTGACGCTGTCCTCGTCAACGACGTAGAACGTGCCGCCGACACCGGTGCCCGCGCCGGTACTGACCTGTTCGTTGGCGGATTCGCGTTCGGCCTCGTCCGCCGCCTTCTGCGCCGACTCGGCATACTTCTGCGCGTCCTTCGCGGCTTCCTCGGCCGCCGTGGCCGCCTCGTCCGCGCGGTTCGCCGCCGAGCGGGCGTCCTCCGCGGCCTGTTCGGCCTGCGCCGCCGCCGAGCGGGCCGCGTCGGCGTCGAGGGCTGCCTGGTCCGCGGAGTCGCGGGCCTCCTCGGCGTAACCCTCCGCGCGGCCCGCCGCCTTGTCGGCCGCCGCCGCGTCGGCCGTGGCCTGGCGGTCGTACTCGATGGTGCGGGCCAGTGACGACTGCGCCTTCGCGGCGGCCGTCGCGGCGTCGGCCGCGTAGCCAAGAGCCTCCTTGGCATAGCCGCGCGCGCTCGCCGCGTACCCGGCGGCGTTCGCCGCGTGCTGGTAGGCGGCCTTGGCGTCGCCCTGTGCCGTGTCGGCGATGACCTTGGCCGCAGCCGCCTCCTCCACGGCGTTCTTGGCGTGCGCGTCCGCGACGGACTTCTGCTGCTCGGCGATCGTCTTCGTCGCCTGCCCCGTCAGCACCACGAGCCCGGCGGCCGAGTCCTTGGTGACATACGGCGAGCCGAGCTGGATCGCGTCGTTCGCGGGCGCGGCGACCTGGGCGGCGGCCTTGCCGGCGTCCACGGCGGCCTGGGCGGTGACATAGGCGAAGCCCGCCGCCTTCACCGAGGCGACCACGGCCTTGTCGGCCTCCGCCTGTGCCGCGTCGGCGTGTGTCTTGGCCGTCTTGGCCTGTGCCTCCGCCTCGTCGGCCAACTCGACCGACAGCTTCGCCTCCGCGGCGGCGTGCTCCGACGCGTCGATGGCGTCGGCCGCCGCGCTCGTCGCGGTCCGTACCGCCGCGTCGGCCTTCAGCTTGGCCGCCTTGGCACCGTCCGCCGCCGCGCGCGACCGCTTGGCGGCGGCCTCCGCACGGGTGGCGGCGGCGTCCGCGTCGGCCGCCGACTGGGTCGCGGCGTCGGCCGCGGTGCGCGCCCGGCCCGCTGCCGCCTCGGCGTCATCGGCGTGCGCGGCGGCGGCGTCCGCCGCCGCCCGGGACTCCTCCGCGTCGCTGTCGGACTCGTGCGCCGCCGCGTACGCCTGCTTGGCGTCCGCCTTGGCACGGGCCGCGTCGGCCTTCTGCTCCGCGTCCCAGGCGTCGTCGCGCAGATCCCGCGCTCGGTCCCGGGCCGCTTCCGCGTCCTCCTTGCGGGCCACCGCCGTGGCCTCGGCGGTCTCGGCCTTGCCCTTGGCCTCGTCGGCCTTCGCCGCTTCCGCCTCGGCGGTCTGCCGGTGCCGGGCCGTGTCCGCCTGCTTGGACTCGGCGGTCTCCTTCTCCTTCTTCGCCGTCGCCTCCTCCGACTCGGCCAGGAGCCGCTTGGCGTGCGCGTCGGCGGCGGCGGCCTTGCCGTCGGCCTCGGCCGCCAGGGCCTCGGCGAGCTTGGCCTCGGCCGTCTCCTTGTCCTTCTTGGCGTTGTCGCGGTGCAGCTTGGCCGCGTCCGCCGCGGCCTTCGCCTGGAGTTCGGCGGTGTACGCCGCCTCCTTGCGGAACTCCGCCTTCGACTGCGCGGCCTGGGTCAGCGCCCGCTGCGCGATCGTCGCGCTGTCGCCGGCCGCCGCCCGGGTGGCCGCCTCCGCGGTCTCACCGGCCTTCACCAGCGCGGCGAGCGCCGCCGCCGCGCCCTGCGTGACCTGCGCCTTCTGCTGGCCGACCAGCAGTCCACGGCCGCGCGGCGCGCCGGCCGCGTCCGCCACCGCGTACGCGGCCTTCTCCGCGGTCTCGGTGGCGGTCGCGGCGTTCGCCGCGAGTGTCGCCTGCGCCTTGATGACGGCGAGCTGGGTCTTCGCGGACGACTGGGCCGCCGCGACGGACGCCTTGACGCGGTTGAAATCCGCCGCCGGGGTGACGGGGCCGTTGTGCGCGGAGACCTTGACCGTGACCTTCTGCGCGCTGGTGGTGTTGCACGTGGCCGCCAGCGCGTCCTGGCCGTTGGTGAACGCGGGGAAGTTCAGGCACTTGCCCGTGCTCGCGCTCTTGAAGGTCGTGGCGGCCCGGATGCCGTACTCCCACGTCTGCGCCGGGGTGCTGTTGCACGTCCAGAGCTGGATCTTCGTGCCGTTCGTCGCGAGGTCCAGGCACTTGAAGGAGTTCTTGTTACGCAGGTGCAGTCCCGCGTCGTCGCCGCCGACCTCCCACTGCTGGGCCGTCGAGGTGTTGCACGTGATCAGCTCGACCGGCGTGCCGTTGGCCGTGGCGGCGCCCTGGGCGCCCAGGCACTTGCCCGCCGCGCCCGGTATCTGGATCACGGTCGGCGAGTCGCCGACCCAGCCGATGCCGCCGGCGGACCAGTAGTCCTGCCAGCGGGTCAGATGGTCGGCGACCCAGGAGTGGCCCAGCATCTGGCCCAGCGCCTTGGAGCCGGTGGCGAGCGCCTTGGTGGCGGTCTTGTTCGAGTTGAGGATCTGGTCGCGCTGGGTGGCCTGGGACGAGATCTCGCGCTGCCACTCCGCGGCGGCCGTGGCGGAGACGTCGCCCAGCACCTTGCTCGGGTCCATCGGGTCACGCCACGCGCACGCGGCGAACCGGGACTTGAGGTCCTCGACGGCGATGCGGTGTTCCGGCGTGCCGGGCAGGGGCGCGGTGCGGGCGAATCCGCCCGAGGCGAGGAAGAGCCGGGCGTTGTCCGCGCCGGGGTGCTCCAGCGGCCAGTCCGTCAGATGCTCGTAGGCGTCCTTCTCGGAGAGCGCCCGGTTCCACTCCTCGTAGGGGAGCGCCGGATCGGGATCGGCCCCGTACAGCGGCGCGCCCAGGGTCTTGACGGCGGCCAGTGTCTTCGCGTCGGCCGCGGGGGTCGGGTCCTCGTAGAAGTCCCCCTCGTCCTGCCAGAACCGGTCGGCGACCCACTTGCTCAGACCGGTCTGGGCGTGGAAGGTCTTCCGGCCGTCGTTGCTGGTGCCGGGCGGCCAGGCGAAGGACGTCACGGTGAATCCGGGCGGGTTGTCGAGCCCGGCGAGCGGGGCCTTCCAACTGTCGTGCAGGGAGTTGATGGCGTCGAGTTCCGCGCCGGCGGCGTCCCGGTCCTTGTCGTAGGCGACCGCGAGAGGCGTGTCCTCCCAGTGGTCACGGTCGGCCAGCACACGGAGCTGTTCGGGTGTCTGGCCGAGTCCGGTCTGCGCCGTGGTGGCCATGGCCGGCCCGCCGAGCCGCAGCACGTCGCTCATCAGGCACTGGTCCTGGCGCAGTTGCTCGGCGGGGGTGTCCTCGTACCAGTCGTGGTCGGCGACCGGCTCGACCGACGGTGAGGCGTACCGGTCGATCAGCTCCGGCTGGACGGTCAGACCGGCCAGGACGGAGAGGGCGGCGACGGAGGTGATGAGCGGAGTGAGGAGCGCGAAGCTACGTGATCTTCGTCTGAACAACTCTGATCTGGGGCGCAAGAGAGCATCCTTCGTGGAGAGCGGATGGTGGATCGGTGAAGATCCATCACGAGCGAGCCGGTCACCCTAGTCACAGGCCAACGTGCCTGGGCAAGGGGGTTGTTCGGCCTCCGGTGCCCTCTGGAATGGGCGAACTCCGTGTGCATGCCAAGGATCAACTGTGTGTTCGCTGTGAACAAGGCGCGGACAGGGTGTGGATGCGACGGCACTTCTCGGCCGTAACTTGACTCAATCGCGCCCATGCCGCGACACGGGTGCGGACACGGCGATGCCCGGCCCCCCTGTCGCGGGGCCGGGCATCGCCGTGAAGAGTGCGCGTTACGCGGGGAGTTGTGCCTCGATCGCCGTAATGACCTCCGGGGCCTCCGGCTCCGTACGGGGACGGATACGGCCCACGACCTCGCCGTCCGGGGAGATCAGGAACTTCTCGAAGTTCCACTGCACGTCGCCCGCCTCGCCCTCGGCGTCCGCCCGCTCGGTCAGCGCCCGGTACAGCGGATGCCGGTTCTCGCCGTTCACCTCGGACTTCTCCAGCAGCGGGAAACTCACGCCGTACGTCGTCGAGCAGAACGTCTCGATGTCCTCGGCGCTGCCCGGCTCCTGGCCCCCGAACTGGTTGCAGGGCACCCCGAGGACGGTCAGGCCCCGGTCGCCGTACGTCTGCTGAAGCCGCTCCAGACCCTCGTACTGCGGGGTGAGGCCGCACTTCGACGCGACGTTCACCACCAGCACCGCCCGGCCCTTGTACGCGGCCAGGGACGTGGGCTCACCGGTCAGGGTGCGCAGCGGGATGTCGTACAGAGTCATCAAGATCTCCTCGGAGAACGGTTGGTCCCGTGATCGTGTCCATTGTCGCGCTTCAGCCGCCGAGCTTGCGGAACAGCCCCTCCTGGACGACCGAGACCAGCAGCCGGCCCGACCGGTCGTAGATACGGCCCCGGGCCAGCCCGCGCCCGCCGGTCGCGATCGGCGACTCCTGGTCGTACAGGAACCACTCGTCCGCGCGGAACGGCCGGTGAAACCACATGGCGTGATCCAGCGACGCCATGTCATATCCGCGCGGCCCCCACAGCGGCTCCACCGGGATACGGACCGCGTCCAGCAGCGTCATGTCGCTCGCGTACGTCAGCGCGCAGGTGTGCACCAGCGGATCGTCGCCCAGCGGGCCCACCGCCCGCATCCACACCGCGCTGCGCGGATCGGCGTCCCTGACCTCGTCCGGCGTCCAGCGCAGCCGGTCCGCGTAGCGGATGTCGAACGGCTGGCGGCGCGCCATTCGCTGATACGCCTCCGGCAGCTCGCCCAGATGCTCCCGCACCTCGTCCACCACCGTCGGCAGCGACTCCGGGTCCGGGAAGTCCAGACGCGGCGGCAGCTGGTGCTCGAAACCGCCCTCCTCCGCCCGGTGGAAGGACGCCGTCAGATTGAAGATCGTCCGGCCCTCCTGCACCGCCGTGACCCGGCGTGTCGTGAACGACCGGCCGTCCCGCACCCGTTCGACCTGGTAGACGATCGGCACACCGGGCCGCCCCGGCCGCAGGAAGTACGCGTGCAGCGAGTTGACCGGGCGGTCGCCGTCCGTGGTGCGCCCCGCCGCCACCAGGGCCTGGCCGGCCACCTGGCCGCCGAAGACCCGTTGCAGCGATTCGTCGGGGCTGCGCCCGCGGAAGATGTTGACCTCGATCCGTTCCAGATCGAGCAGATCGACCAGCCGCTCGGCGGGATTCGTCATCGTGCCGGTGTCCGTTCTCCAGAGTCGTGAGATGCCTTGGAACTCAGCGCGCGGACAGCTGGC
Organism: Streptomyces sp. NPDC006643; assembly: GCF_042870175.1. Classification (NCBI taxonomy): domain Bacteria; kingdom Bacillati; phylum Actinomycetota; class Actinomycetes; order Kitasatosporales; family Streptomycetaceae; genus Streptomyces; species Streptomyces sp. NPDC006643. Next base: position 93,833 of record NZ_JBIAHA010000009.1, read on the forward strand.
CCACGGAGGTCACCCGGACCACGGCCCGGCCCTCCTCGTCCGACGCGGCGAGATCGACCTCCGCGCTGATGCCCCAGTCATGGTCGCCGTTCGGATCGGCGAACGACTGCCGGACCCGCCACAGACCGTGCTCCGGGTCCTCCTCGATGCCGAGCAGCTTCGGGCCGCGCGCGTCGGGACCGGTGCCCAGCTCCTCGTACTCGTCCCAGTACCCGTCCATCGCCTCGCCCCAGGCGTCCGCGTCCCAGCCCGACTCGGCGTCCAGCTCGCCCAGTTCGTACATGTTGTCCAGCGCCGCCAGCTCGACCCGGCGGAACATGGCGTTGCGCACCAGCACCCGGAAGGCACGCCCGTTGGCGGTGACCGGCTTGACCTGGTCGGCCTTCTCCTGGGCCTGCTCGGCGGTCTCGATCTCCGGGTTGGCCAGCTGCTCCCACTCGTCCAGCAGGCTGGAGTCGACCTGCCGCACCATCTCGCCGAGCCAGGCGATCAGGTCCTCCAGGTCCTCCGACTTCAGATCGTCGGGGATGGTGTGCTCGAACGCCTTGTACGCGCCCGCGAGATAGCGCAGCACGATGCCCTCGGTGCGCGCCAGCTCGTAGTGGGAGGTGAACTCCGTGAAGGTCATGGCCCGTTCGTACATGTCACGGATGACGGACTTCGGCGACACCGGATGGTCGCCGACCCACGGATGGCTGGTGCGGTAGACCTCGTACGCGTGCCACAGCAGTTCCTCCAGCGGCTTCGGGTACGTGAACTCCTGGAGCCGCTCCATCCGTTCCTCGTACTCCACCCCGTCGGCCTTCATCTGTCCGATCGCCTCACCGCGCGCCTTGTTCTGCTGCGCGGCGAGGATCTGCCGGGGATCGTCCAGCGTCGACTCCACGACGGAGACCATGTCCAGCGCGTACGAGGGCGAGCCGGGCTCCAGCAGTTCGAACGCGGCCAGCGCGAACGTCGACAGCGGCTGGTTGAGCGCGAAGTTCTGCTGGAGGTCGACCGTGAGCCGTACGATCCGGCCCTCGTCGTCCGGGGTCTCGAGCCGCTCCACCACACCTCCGTCCAGCAGCGAACGGTAGATCGCGATGGCGCGCCTGATGTGCCGCAGCTGCTGCTTGCGCGGCTCGTGGTTGTCCTCCAGGAGATGGCGCATCGCCTCGAAGGCGTTGCCGGGCCGCGCGATGACCGACAGCAGCATGGTGTGGGTGACCCGGAAGCGGGAGGTCAGCGGCTCGGGATCGGAGCCGATCAGCTTGTCGAACGTCGTCTCCGACCAGGCGACGAAGCCCTCGGGAGCCTTCTTGCGGACCACCTTGCGGCGCTTCTTCGGATCGTCGCCCGCCTTGGCGAGCGCCTTCTCGTTCTCCACGACATGCTCCGGCGCCTGCGCGACGACGAAGCCCGCCGTGTCGAAACCGGCCCGCCCGGCCCGGCCCGCGATCTGGTGGAACTCACGGGCCCGCAGCGTGCGTACACGCGTCCCGTCGTACTTGGTCAGGGCCGTGAACAGCACCGTGCGAATAGGCACGTTGACGCCGACGCCGAGCGTGTCCGTACCGCAGATCACCTTCAACAGACCGGCCTGCGCGAGCTTTTCGACCAGCCGCCGGTACTTCGGCAGCATCCCCGCGTGGTGCACCCCGATCCCGTGACGCACATAACGGGAGAGATTGCGGCCGAACTTGGTGGTGAAGCGGAAGTTGCCGATCAGATCGGCGATCCGGTCCTTCTCCTCACGCGTACACATGTTGATGCTCATCAGCGACTGCGCGCGCTCGACGGCAGCCGCCTGCGTGAAGTGCACGATGTAGACCGGCGCCTGACGGGTCTCCAGCAGTTCGGTCAGCGTCTCGGTGATCGGCGTGAGGCGGTACTCGTAACTCAGCGGCACCGGGCGCGTCGCCGACCGTACGACAGAGGTCGGCCGGCCCGTACGGCGGGTCAGGTCCTCCTCGAACCGCGACATGTCACCGAGCGTCGCCGACATCAGGACGAACTGCGCCTGCGGCAGCTCCAGCAGGGGGATCTGCCAGGCCCAGCCGCGGTCCGGCTCCGCGTAGAAGTGGAATTCGTCCATCACGACCTGGCCGATGTCGGCGTGCTTGCCGTCGCGCAGCGCGATGGACGCCAGCACCTCGGCCGTGCAGCAGATCACCGGCGCGTCCGCGTTCACGGACGCGTCGCCGGTCAGCATGCCGACGTTCTCCGTACCGAAGAGCTTGCACAGGTCGAAGAACTTCTCCGACACCAGCGCCTTGATCGGGGCGGTGTAGAAGGTGACCTTGTCCTGGGCCAGTGCCGTGAAGTGCGCACCCGCCGCGATCAGGCTCTTCCCGGAGCCGGTGGGGGTCGAGACGATCACGTTGGCCCCGGAGACCACCTCGATCAGTGCCTCCTCCTGAGCCGGATAGAGCGTGATGCCCGCTCCCTCGGCCCATGACGAGAAGGCCTCAAAGAGGGCATCGGGGTCGGCGTCCTTCGGCAGCTGATCAATGAGGGTCACGCCCCCCATCTTGCCTGTCTTCACCCCCGATGAGGGAACCGGACGACCGGCTGAAGATCACGAGCGATACGCTGCCCTGTCAACTGGGCCTCGCCGCAATGGCGGTGGGCCCTTCAGTACGTATCACCACGGCGACGACGGGGCGGGATCGACCATGCGGGGACGACGATGATGGGACCGGCGCACTCGCTGTCGGGCGCGGCGGCCTGGCTGGGGGTGGGAGCCGCGGCGGCGGCGGCGGATCGCGCCATGCCCTGGCCGGTGCTGGTCGTCGGCGCGCTGATCTGCGCGGGAGCGGCGCTCGCCCCCGACCTGGACCACAAGTCGGCGACCATCTCGCGAGCGTTCGGACCGATATCCAAGGCGCTGTGCGGCATCGTCGACAAGCTGTCGTACTCCGTCTACAAAGCGACGAAGAAGCCGGGCGACCCCCGCAGGACCGGCGGCCACCGCACCCTCACCCACACCTGGCTCTGGGCCGTCATGATCGGCGGCGGCGCCTCGGCGCTCGCGGTGCTCGGCGGCCGGTGGGCGGTGCTCGCGCTGCTCTTCGTCCATATGGTGCTCGCCGTCGAAGGGCTGCTCTGGCGCGCGGCGCGGGTGTCGAGCGACGTCCTCGTCTGGCTGCTCGGCGCGACCAGCGCGTGGATCCTTGCGGGCGTGCTCGACAAGCCGGGCAACGGCTCGGACTGGCTCTTCACGGCGCCCGGCCAGGAGTACCTCTGGCTGGGGCTGCCGATCCTCCTGGGCGCGCTGGTGCACGACATCGGCGACGCGCTCACGGTGTCGGGGTGCCCGATCCTGTGGCCCATCCCGGTGGGGCGCAAGCGCTGGTACCCGATCGGGCCGCCGAAGGCGATCCGGTTCAGGGCCGGGAGCTGGGTGGAGCTGAAGGTGCTGATGCCGGTGTTCATGCTGCTCGGCGGGGTGGGCGGCGCGGCGGCGCTGAACGTGATCTGACCGGGCGGGGCGCCCGGGGCGGCCGGTCGCCCCGCCGTACGAGCTGACGGCCGACGCGTCCGGGCGGGCCCCCCGCGCCCGCCCGGACGCCGTTCACCGGGATGGTCGTCCCGGCCGGTCAGCCGTGCCAGGACCGCCACAGCGCCGCGTACGCGCCGTCCGCCGCCACCAGCTCGTCATGACTGCCCAGCTCGCTGATCCGGCCCTGCTCCACCACGGCGATGACATCCGCGTCATGCGCCGTGTGCAGCCGGTGCGCGATGGCCACGACCGTACGGCCGTCCAGCACCTTCGCCAGCGACCGCTCCAGATGCCGGGCGGCGCGCGGGTCGAGCAGCGACGTCGCCTCGTCCAGGACCAGCGTGTGCGGATCGGCCAGGACCAGCCGTGCCAGCGCGATCTGCTGCGCCTGCGCCGGCGTGAGCGCCGTACCGCCCGAGCCGACCTCGGTGTCGAGCCCGTCGTCGAGCGCGCGGGCCCAGCCGTCCGCGTCGACCGCGCCGAGCGCCGCCCACAGCTCGGCGTCCACCGCGTCCGCGCGGGCGAGCCGCAGATTGTCGCGCATCGACCCCACGAAGACGTGGTGCTCCTGGTTGACCAGGGCGACATGGCCGCGCACCCGCTCCGCGGGCATCCGCGACAGCTCGGCCTCGCCCAGCGTGATCCGGCCCGTGCGCGGGGCGTAGATCCCGGCGAGCAGCCGTCCCAGCGTGGACTTGCCCGCGCCGGACGGTCCGACCAGCGCGACGCGGGTGCCCGGGGCGACGTTCAGCGTCACCTCGTGGAGGACGTCGACACCCTCGCGGTAACCGAAGTTGACCTGGTCGGCGTGGACGTCACGGCCGTCCGGCACGACCTTCTCGTCACCGTCGTCCGGCTCGATCTCGCGTACGCCGACCAGCCGGGCGAGGGACACCTGCGCCACCTGCAGCTCGTCGTACCAGCGCAGGATCAGACCCACCGGGTCGACCAGCATCTGCGCGAACAGCGCCCCGGTCGTCAGCTGACCGACGGTGATCCAGCCCTGGAGGACGAAGACACCGCCGCCCACCAGCGTCGCCAGGAAGATCGTGACATGGGTGAGGTTGATGACCGGGAAGAGCACCGACCGCAGCCAGAGGTTGTACCGCTCCCACGCCGTCCACTCCTTGATGCGCCGGTCGGACAGCGCCACCCGGCGGCGGCCGAGGCGGTGCGCCTCGACCGTCCGGCCCGCGTCGATCGTCTCCGCGAGTACGGCGGCGACCGCCGCGTACCCGGCCGCCTCCGAGCGGTACGCCGTCGGCGCCCGCCGGAAGTACCAGCGGCAGCCCACGATCAGCAGCGGCAGCGCCACCACCACCGCGAGTGCCAGCGGCGGCGCGGTCACCGCCAGCGCGCCGATCAGCAGCCCCGCCCACACCACACCGATCGCCAACTGGGGCACGGCCTCCCGCATCGCGTTGGCCAGCCGGTCGATGTCGGTGGTGATCCGGGACAGCAGATCACCGGTCCCGGCCCGCTCCAGGACACCGGGCGGCAGCCGTACCGACCGTACGAGGAAGTCCTCGCGCAGGTCGGCCAGCATCTCCTCGCCGAGCATCGCTGCGCGCAGCCGCATCATCCGGGTGAAGACGGTCTGGATGACCAGCGCGACCGCGAAGACGATCGCGATGCGCTCCAGATGAAGTTCCTCGACCCCCTTCGCGCCCTCGGACAGGCTCTCGACGACGCCGCCGAGCAGATACGGCCCCGCCATGGAGGCGATCACCGCGACCGCGTTGACCGCGACGAGCAGGGCGAACGCCTTACGGTGCCGTCGCAGCAGCTCCACGACATGGGTCCGTACGGTCGCCGGGCGGCCGACGGGCAGTGTCGTGGCCGACTCCGGCGCCGCCGGGTCGTACTCCGGTCGTGCCACGCCGATCATGCGGTTTCCTCGATCTCTTCCAGCTGTTCCCGTGGAGCGAGCGGGGCGGACACCAGCGCGCCGCCGTCGCTCGTGATCCCGATCTCCGCGCCGCTCCCGGACTCGGTCCCGGTCCCGCTCTCGGTCTCGTCGTCCGTCCGGCGCGTGACGACGGCCAGATAGCTCGGGTCGTCCCGCAGCAGCTCCCTGTGCGACCCGGTGGCCGCGACCTTCCCGTCGTGCACGAACACCACGGTGTCCGCCCGGTCGAGCAGCAGCGGCGACGAGGCGAAGATGACCGTCGTACGGCCGCCGCGCAGACGCCGTACGCCTTCCGCGATCCGTGCCTCCGTGTGCGAGTCCACGGCCGACGTGGGCTCGTCCAGGACCAGCACCTCGGGGTCGGCGACGAGCGAGCGGGCCAGCGCGAGACGCTGGCGCTGCCCGCCGGAGAGCGACCGGCCGCGCTCGGTGATGCGCGAGCGCAGCGGGTCGCCGCTGCCGTCCACCGACGCCTGGACGAGCGCGGCGAGCACGTCGTCGCACTGCGCGGCCTCCAGCGCGTCCTTCGGCTCCACGGCGCCGGACGCGGGCACGTCCAGCAGCTCGGTGAGGGTGCCGGACAGCAGCACCGGATCCTTGTCCTGTACGAGTACGGAGGCGCGCGCCGCGGTCAGCGGAAGGTCGTCCAGCGCCACCGAACCGAGCAGCACGGACGGGCTCTTCTCATCGTCGGCCGCGTGTCCGCCGAGCCGTTCGGCCAGTCGCCCGGCCGCGTCGGGGTCGCCGCACACGACGGCGGTCAGCTGCCCGGCCGGTGCGAGCAGGCCGGTCGCCGGGTCGTAGAGGTCACCGGTGGGCCGGGTGTCGTCGAGTCCGCCGCGCTCGTCCTCGTAAGAGGTCCGCTCCAGCCGCAGCACACGGGCCGCGCGCGTCGCCGAGGGCCGCGAGAAGGAGTAGGCCATCGCGATCTCCTCGAAGTGACGGAGCGGGAAGAGCAGCAGCGTGACCGCGCTGTACACGGTGACCAGTTCGCCGACGGCGATCCGGCCGTCGCCCGCGAGGAGCGCGCCGTACCAGACCACCGTGATCAGCAGGACGCCCGGCAGGAAGACCTGGATGGCCGAGATCAGCGCCCACATACGGGCGCTGCGGACGGCCGCCGCACGGACCTCCTGCGACGCCTCCCGGTACCGCGTGAGGAACAGCTCCTCGCCGCCGATCCCGCGCAGCACCCGCAGTCCGGCCACCGTGTCGGCGGCCAGCTCGGTGGCCCGGCCCGCCTTGTCGCGCTGGACGTCGGCGCGTCGGGTGGCACGGGGGAGCAGCGGCAGGACGGCCAGGGCGAGCACCGGTACGCCGATGGCCACGACCGCGCCGATCGACGGCAGATACAGCACGAGGCCGACGCACACCACGACGACGGCGATGGCGGCTGCCAGGAAGCGCGACAGCGCCTCGACGAACCAGCCGATCTTCTCGACGTCGCCCGTCGACACGGCGACCACCTCACCGGCCGCGACCCGGCGGGTCAGCGCCGACCCCAGCTCGGCGGTCTTGCGGGACAGCAACTGCTGGACGCGGGAGGCGGCCGTGATCCAGTTGGTGACCGCCGCACGGTGCAGCATCGTGTCGCCGACGGTGATCGCGGCGCCGAACAGGGCGATGACGGCACCGGCCAGCGCCAGACGCCCGCCCGAACGGTCGACCACGGCCTGCACGGCGAGCCCGGCCCCGAGCGGCAGCCCGGCGACGCCCAGTTGGTGCAGCAGCCCCCAGGAGAGCGATTTGAGCTGGCCACGCAGCTGATTGCGCCCGAGCCAGTAAAGGAAACGCGGTCCTGACCGGGCGTCGGGTGTCCCGGGATCGGGATACGGAAGATCGCGAATCTGCATGACGTCCCAGTGAGTCGTGGATGGCCCCAAACCGTGCAAGGTTGTCCTTCGGGGACGGTCCGGGGCAATCGATTATTCGCTTCTCGGCCACACCGGGAGGGACCGGGGGAGCGGAGCCGAGGCGCTGGGGAATCGTGCCGGACCGGACGGCGTCGCGTACGGCGTCGCGAAGGGCTTCGGCGGACCCTCGCACCGGCCGTCCGGTCGGCCACGGGCCCGGTACGCGGCGGGCGGGGCGGGCCGTGCGGACGGCGGTGTGCCGCGGTACCCGTAGGGTGATGCCCGTGTCTGTCATGTTGAGTTCAACAAAGACTCGCGCCGCGCTCCGTACCTCGGCCCGAGCCTCCGTCGAATTGCTGGTCGTCCTCGTCATGGCGGGGGTCGCGCTGTGGCTTCTCGGGCGGATGTGGTCCATCGTGTGGCCGCTGATCGTCGGCCTGCTGCTGACCACGCTGACCTGGCCGTTCGCGCGTTTCCTGCGCCGGCACGGATGGCATCCGGCCCTGGCCGCCTCCGTGGTGACGGTGCTGTTCCTGGCCGCCGCCGCGGGTGTGGTGGCGCTCATCGCGGTGCCGGTGGCGTCGCAGTCGGGTGAGCTGGCGACGGGGGTGACCGACGGGATCGACAAGGTCCGGGAGTGGGCGTCGGGGCCCCCGCTGAACATCGACGACGACGAGATCACCGGTGCGCTGGACTCGGGCATGGCCCGTCTCCAGGACAGCGTCGGCAGCATGGTCACCACCGTCGTCACCGGCGTGAGCACCGTGGTCAACGGCGTCGTGACCGCGGTCCTGGCGCTCTTCCTGATGTTCTTCTTCCTCAAGGACGGGCCGAAGTTCCTGCCGTGGCTGGCCCGTCAGCTGCCCGGCCGGCTCGCCACCGACATCCCGGTGGTGGCCGCCCGCAGTTGGGACACGCTGGGCGCGTTCGTACGGTCCCAGGCGTTCGTCGGTCTGCTCGACGCGGTGTTCATCGGTCTGGGTCTGTGGATCGTGGACGTACCGCTCGTACTCCCGCTGGCGGTGCTGACGTTCGTCTCCGCGTTCGTCCCCGTCGTCGGTGCCTTGTTCGCCGGTCTGGTCGCGGTGCTCATCGCGCTGGTGTCGAACGGCCTGACGGACGCGCTGATCGTGCTGGCGATCATCATCGTGGTGCAGCAGCTGGAGGGCAATGTGTTCCAGCCCATGATCCAGAGCCGGGGGCTGGGTCTGCACGCGGCGGTGGTCCTGCTGGCGGTGACGCTGGGGGCGAGCCTGGCGGGGATCGTGGGCAGTCTGCTCGCGGTACCGGTCGCCGCGCTGATCGCGGTGGTCTGGAACTACGTACGCGAACAGCTCACCGAGCCGGAAACAGACCCGGAGCCGCTACCCGACCCTGACCCGGATCCGGCGCCCGAGCCGGACGCCGACCGCTCGCCCGACGGCGCCACCGCCCCGTCCCCGTCCCCGTCCTCCTAGAACGGTCCACGCCCACCCGCCCGTTCGGCGGCCCCGCCGGTCACAGCCAGCCGCGCCGGGCCGCCTGCCAGGCGAGCTGCATCCGGGTGGTCGCTCCGGCGAGATCCATCATGTGCTGGATATGGCGCTGCACGGTGCGCCGGCTCAGCCCCATCTGGGTGGCTATCGCCTTGTCGGCGACCCCCGCCACGAGCAGCGACAGCAGCCTTCTGTCGATGGACGAGAGCGGTTCGGGCGCCCCGGCGCCGTCGGTCCCGACGACCGCGCCCGAGCCGTCGACCTCCAGCGGGACGGCGTCCTCCCAGTAGCGTTCGAACAGGGCGATGAGAGCTGCCAGGAGACTGCTGTCCCTGACCAGCGCGGTGGTCGGCTCGTCCGGACTGCCGTGCGGACCTCCGGGAACCAGCGGGCAGATGGCGATGGCGCGGTCGGCCACGGCGAGGCGCAACGGCAGATGCGGCACGGATCTGGCCAACTCCCCGGCGCGCACGCCCTCCACGACGTTGTCCACCGCGCCCTCGTCGTCGAAGAAGGCCTTCTCGTACAGCACCCGGTAGGTCACGCCACGGCCCAGCGCGTCGAACTCCGCGTTGTTGCTGCCCGAGGGCATCGCCACGTACTGCGCCTTGCAGAACCAGAGCATCTCGTCGCGCGCGCTCGCCTGGATCTGCCGCAGATGCTGGCGCAAGGCCTCGCCGCCCGTGATGACTTCGATCAGCCCGCCCGGATCATGCCGGCGCGCGGCGTCCCGGTAGGTCTCCAGGAGACTGGTGACCTCGATCCGGGCCAGGTCCAACGCGTCGGCGTTGCGCTTGAGATGGGGGGTGAGCGCCACGTCCGGGGGAGTGGGCCGGTAGCGGCGCGGCAGGCCGTCGGTGTGGCTGGCCATGCCCTTGGCGGTGAGACCGGTCAGCACGTCACGGGCCTGCGCGACGTCGAGCCCGAGCCGGTCCGCGACGTCGACGGCGGTCAGCGGGCCCGTCGTTATCAGCAGCCGGTACACGGCTTCCTCGACTGCGGTTACCCCGGCGGCCTCCAGCGCCACGGCGCCCTCCTGAGACCTTGGCCCCCATGCGCTCACATTCACGCACCTTCTGATGGTTCATACCGTACTTCATCCGTGTACAGCACACCGGTGGGCGGGCGCTGCCGCCGCCCGCCCACCAGTGCCCGGAACAGAGCCTCTCGCTCGCTATCCGCGGTGCAGATAGGCGCGTTCGACCGTCTGCCGGACACGGTTGCCCGAGGAGTCCTCGGCCGTGACCCGCAGCGTCACGTACGCGTCGCCGCGCTGCCGGTCCGGTCTGGCGATCTTCGCCGAGAAGTCGCCGGCGCCACGGCTCTTGACCGTGGCCCGCTGCCAGCTCTTCCCGTCGTCGTAACTGGCCTCGACCTCGACGTCCGCACCGCGTGGCTTGGGCAGGCCGTCCTGCGCGCGGACGGTGAGCCCGACCGTGTGCGACCGGCCGCGGCCGACCGCGTTGTACGCGTCGACCGGTACGTCGTAGTCGAGTTGGAGCAGCGGCAGCGTCGCCGTCTTCGCGGCGGCGCCGGAGCGGAACCACCACGAGGTGTCGGTGGCCGTCCCGTACGCCCACTCCGGCGAGGTCCGGGACGTCGTCAGGTCCAGCCGGTAGTCGGCCGCGCCGGACGGCACGGTGAAGTCCGTCCAGGCGCCGTCGGCCTCGGCGGTCTTCCTGCCGTCGCGGTACAGCACGGCCGCGGCCGTGTCGCCCTGGTCACCGGCATCCGCCGTACCGGATGTGCCGATCCCGCCGCCGCCCAGCAGCAGCCGCGACCGGTGCCCGGCCGTCGAGTCGGTGAACTCCGGGATCCGCAAGGACAGTACGTTCCCCGCGCGGACCGACGGGGTCGCGGTGCCGCGCGGAATGGACGGCCGGGCTACGGCCCCCTGCCAGGTCTCGGCCACGCGCTCGCCCGGCCGGTAGGTGCGCGGTGTGTCGCCCAGGCCCACCTTCAGCGGCGTATCGATGTCGAAGACGGTCTCGTAGTGCACCAGACGCTGCCAACTGGTGTCTCCCGCGCTGACGTACTCGGTGCGTTCGGTGCCGGTCGGCACGTGGCGGGTGTACTGATTCCAGGCGGCGTCCTGGTACGGCCGCCGGGCGAAGCGCTGTTCCGCCGCCCACGGTGAGCCGCCGTTGTCGGCGTATGTGCTCCGTACGATCGCGCTGTTGCGCTCGGACACCGTGTGCACCACCCGCTGCGGGATCCGCTGCGAGGACACCTGCATGACGTCGTAGAGGTACGGGCTGCGCGCGGTGCCGCTGAACCGCACCGTCGTGGAGCGCTTGTTGATCCGCTTCAGCAGCTCGGCGCCCGTGCTCGCGCCGATCCGTACGGTGGGCAGGGCCAGCCGTTCCCCGTCGGGCCGCCAGCGGGTCCAGGCGATGTCGGAGAAGTGGACGAACATCACCCCGCGGGCACCGGCGGCTGCCGCCTTCTTGACGAGGTCGCGTTCGTTCGCGCCGTCCTCGTTGGTCATGACGGCGAGTCTGCCGCGCACCCTGCCGAACTCGGGGGCCGTCGAGTCGCCCGCGTCGACCGCCGTCAGACGCTCTCCTCGCTCGTCGAACAGTGCCGAGGAGGGCATGTAGTAGGCGCCGAGGTCGAGATCGGTGCCCGGCACGGCCGTTTCGAGGAGAGGCGCGGTGAGCTGCCAGCGGGAGGCGAACTCGAACGTGCCGTCCGTCACCGTCGAAGTGGGGCTGACATACAGGCGTTTGGCGAGGTCGAAGTACATCGTGCCCTGGATCAGGCCCTGTCCGTCGATCTTCCGGTACGTCTGGTAGCTGACGATCCCGCGCTGTTCGGCGGGGCGGGGCGTGCGGATGTCGACCAGGGTGGTGCGGCGCGCGTCGAGCGTGACCGTCATGTCCTTGGTGACCTTCACGTCGGGCAGGACGACATGGCGCAGCTCCTCCCCGTCCGACGCCTTGTCCAGGGAGGAGTGGTTGACCTGGTACGTGCCCTCCTCGACCTCGGCGACGGCCGGGTCCGTGCCCGTGTATCCGACGAATCCCTTGGCGCCCCAGATCGTCGGCAGTTCCTGGACCCGGTTGCCTTCGTGGTCGACGGTGTTGACGGTCAGCTTGTGGGTGGGGCCCTGGACGATCAGGCTCAGCGTGGTGTGGACGGCGGCCGAACCGTCCGACGGGGTCGCGGTCACATGACCGTAGTAGTCGCCCTGCGCCGCGCGCGCGGGGTCCACGGTGAGGGGCACCTCGGCCGTCGAGCCGGCCGGGACGCGTACGGAGTCCGAGCCGGGCCGCACCGCGCCGTCGGCCGGTTCACGGCCGCCGCCGGTCGCCAGCTTCACGGCGAGTGCCAGCGTCACCTCCTTCGCCGAGGTGTTGGTGTAGCGCAGCGTCGTGGTGCGGGTCCGGCCGTCGCCCGCCTCGAAGGGGCCGAGGGCGACGGTCCCGGTGGCGGTCAGCGGGCCGAGCGCCGCGGCGGCCAGATCGATACGCCCGCCGCCCTGTTCGGTGACCCGCTGGCCGGCGATGGTACGGGCGGTGCTGATCAGCGCGTCCTTGATCCGCGCCGCCGACCAGTCGGGATGCCGCTGGGCGAGCAGCGCCGCCGCTCCCGCGACATGGGGAGTGGCCATCGACGTACCCGAAGCGGCCGTGTAACCCTCGTCCACCGGGTCGCCCATGGCGGTGCCCGCCGCGCGGGCCGCCACGATCCCGACGCCGGGGGCCGTCACATCGGGCTTGACGCCCTCGTTGCCGGGCCGGGGGCCACGACCGGAGAAATCGGCCAGCGAGTCGTCCCGGTCCACCGCTCCGACCGTCAGCGCGGCGTCGGCGGCGCCGGGGGAGCCGATGGTCCCCGTCGCCGGGCCGCTGTTGCCCGCCGCCACGACGAACAGCGCGCCGCTGCTCTCGCTCAGCTCGTTGAGCGCGAGGCTCATGGGATCGGTGCCGTCACTCGGCGCGTCCGAGCCCAGGCTCATGTTGACGACCTCGGCTCCTTCCGCCGCGGCCCACTCCATCCCGGCGATCACCTGCGACTCGGAGCCGAAGCCGTCGTCGCCGAGGACCTTCCCGATCATCAACTCGGCGGCGGGCGCGACTCCTTGACGGGTGCCGCCCGACGCCTTCCCGCTCCCGCCGACGATGGAGGCCACATGGGTGCCGTGGCCGAATCCGTCCCCCGTTCCGGAGCTGCCGGAGAAGTCCTCGGCGGCGGCGATCCGGCCCGCGAGGTCGGGATGGGTCCGGTCGGCGCCGGTGTCGAGCACGGCGACCTTGACGCGCTCACCGCGCAGACCGGTCTTCCACACGTCGGGGGCGCCTATCTGGGCGGTGCTGCGGTCCAGTGACGCGCTGACGCGCCCGTCGAGCCACACCCGGGGGACCGCGTCGAGGGCGGCGCGGTTCATGGCCGCCCCGGTGGGCGCCAACTGCTTCCAGAACGCGCCGAGATCGCCCCGGGGGACCCGTACCGCGCGGGCGTCGATGCTCGCCAGGCGCCGGACGGCCGAACCGTCGTCGGCGAAGGCCGTGAGGCGCCCCGCCGTGGCGTCGGCCTTCGGGCCTTCGCCGCTCACGATCAGCGGGAGCGTGGAGGTGTGCGCCTCGTCGTACCGCTGGGCGACGAGCGAGGTCACGTCGAACAGCTTGCGGTCCAGACGGCCCGCCGCGACCAACTGCCCGGCGTCCGAGGGCAGAACGCTGAGCCGGCCGTCCTGTTCGAGAGTCTGGAAGATGATGTGACGGCGCCCCGGACCCGGCTCGACCGAGACGACCCGGCCACCGCCGTCATCCTTGCCGAGAGTGACCCGGTCACCGGTGATCAGGCGTACGGAGGCACCGCCCGAAGCGGGTGTGCCGGTCGCCGCGGGCCTGTCCGGTACGCCGCCGGTAGAGGCCGACACGGGCGCCACGGCGCCGGCGGCCAGGGTCAGTCCCACCGATACCGCCGCCACGAGGGGGATCCGTCTCATCTGGTCCCATGCCTTCCGTTGTGCGAAGCGAGAAATTCACGTGATCCACAGAATCCGTTGGCGGCGGACGGGTGTCACTGAATTCCGGTGGCGCGGGTGGGACATGTCGCAACGACGACAGGCGCGGAACCAGCAGGTGTTCCCCGTCGCGTCCGGGCCCGGCGCGTCAGGAACGCACCGGGCCCGGACACGACTCGTTTCAGGCTTCCGACGGTTTCTCGGAGTCCGTACCGGGGCGGGACTTCTTCCACTCACCGCGGGTGAAGTCCGGGATCTGCTGCGGTTTGCCGTTCGCCTTGATGGAGGCGTGGCTCAGCGGTACGGGCGCGGTCCAGGTCGCCGCGTCGTACACGTCGAAGTCCGGGACGAGGCCCAGGCGGACGCACTGCATCAGCCGGAAGACCATGATGTAGTCCATCCCGCCGTGCCCGCCCGGCGGGTTCGCGTGCTCCTTCCACAGCCAGTGGTCCCAGTCGGCGTACGCGGCGAAGTCGCCCCACTCGTCGTTCGCGTGGTCCGGCTCGATGTAGATGCGCTCCGGATAGTCCTCGAAGACACCCCTGGTACCGCCGAGACTGTTGATACGGCTGTACGGGTGGGGCGTCGAGACGTCGTGCTCCAGCCGGACGACCCGGCCCTTGGCCGTCTGGACCAGACTGATCGTCCGGTCGCTGTTGATGTACGTCTCCTTCCAACTGGCGTCGCCCGGCGGCATGTTCTCCTCGCGGTACTGGGCGAGGCCGAGCGCGGGCGTGCCCACGCTGGTGATGCTGACGGCACGGTCACCGCGGTTGATGTCCAGATAGTTGGCGACGGGGCCGAAGCCGTGGTTCGGGTAGAGGTCGCCGCGCAGCCGGGTGTGCCACAGCCGGCGCCAGGGGCCTTCGTAGTAGTCCGGGTCGAACATCAGGCCGCGCAGATCGTGGTTGTACGCGCCGGCGCCGTGCAGCAGATCGCCGAACAGGCCCGCGTGCGCCATCCGCAGGACACGCATCTCGTTCTTGCCGTACGCGCAGTTCTCCAGCTGCATGCAGTGGCGCCGGGTGCGCTCGGAGAGGTCGACCAGCTTCCACAGCTCGTCGAGCCGCATCGCGATCGGACACTCCACACCGACGTGCTTTCCGTTCAGCATCGCCGTCTTGGCCATCTCGAAGTGGAAGTCCCACGGAGTGGCCACATAGACGAAGTCGACGTCGCCGCGCGCGCAGAGCTGTTCGTAGTCGTGCTCGTCCTTCGTGTAGACGGCGGGCGCCGGCTGTCCCGCCTTGACGACCTTGGCGGCGGCGCTCGCGGCCTTGTCCCGCACCGTGTCGCACACGGCGACGACCTGGACGCCCGGCACCGCGAGGAACAGGTCGATCATGCTGCCGCCGCGGTTGCCGAGGCCGATGATGCCGACGCGGACCGTGGAGCGTCTTTCGAAGGGCACGCCGGCCATGGTGCGGCCCTGGCGCTCGGGGACGGCGGATGCGGCGGACTCGGCGGCGGGGGACGCGGTCGCGGCGGTCTCGGTGACGGAGGCGGCGGCGGTGCCGGTCCCGAGGGCGGAGAGTCCGAGCCCGGCACCGGCGACGCCCGCCGTCGTCCGGAGAGCGGAACGGCGGCTCATCGAGCCGCCGTTGTCCTGTTCGTCCTTGCCGGGGTTCTGCGGTGCTGCGTCGTTCATGAAGCCTCCACAGGAGCTGACGTGCGCGGCGGAATTGAACCTCGGGAAGGACCTTGGTAGTTGGGACCGGTGATGCGCAAGGGGCCCGGTTGGACTCTTGGATCGGACCCTTGGACTCTTCGCGGCGCCGTTTCACGCGATGGCCGGAACCCGCTCAGCAGCGCCGCTCCGGCACACCGTCGACCGGCCCGCCCACGAGCGCCGACAACAGTCCGCCGAGGACGTCGCGCTGGTCCGCCGTCAGCGGGGCCAGGATGTCCTCGGCGGCCGACCTGCGCGCGTCGCGCAGCGCCCGCAGCACACCCCGCCCCGTCTCCGTCAGCTCGATCCGGATCACCCGGCGGTTGGTCGGGTCGGGGGCGCGGCGGACGCAGCCGCTCGACTCCAGGCCGTCGACCAGGCTCGTCACCGCGCGGGGCACCACTTCGAGGCGCTCCGCGAGATCCGCCATCCGCGGCGGACTGTCGTAGAAGGCGACCGTGCGCAGCAGGCGCGACTGCGCGGGGGTGATCCCGATCGGCTCCAGATAGCGCTTCTGGACGCGGTGGAGTCGGCGGGTCAGCCTCAGGAGCTGTTCGGCCAGCAGGCCGTCGGTGTCGGACGGGCCGGCGTCGGGGGTGGTCATGGCGGAATAATAACAGGACTACGTACATTGTGAGGGTAGGTAACAGTGAGCTATGCTCCTCCAAGTGTTTTCCTTACCCCTGAGTCCCCTCGAAGGAGCCCATGAAGTCCGCACTCTCGACCTGGAAGCCCTCGGACCGGTCCCCGGACCCGTCGCTGCCGTCGCTGCCCGATCCACCGGCGCAGCTGCGCCGTATCTTCCGGCTCTTCCGTCCCTACCGGGGCAGGCTCGCCGTCGTCGGCCTGCTCGTCGGTGCCTCGTCGCTGGTGGCCGTCGCCTCGCCCTTCATGCTGCGCGAGATCCTCGACACCGCGATCCCCCAGGGCCGCACCGGGCTGCTCAGCCTGCTCGCCCTCGGCATGATCCTCACCGCCGTCCTCAGCGGTGTCTTCGGCGTCGTCCAGACGCTGATCTCCACGACGGTCGGTCAGCGCGTCATGCACGACCTGCGCACCGCCGTCTACGCGCAGCTCCAGCGCATGCCGCTCGCCTTCTTCACCCGCACCCGCACCGGTGAGGTCCAGTCCCGGATCGCCAACGACATCGGCGGCATGCAGGCGACCGTCACCTCCACCGCCACGTCGCTGGTCTCCAACCTCACCGCCGTCATCGCCACCGTCGTCGCGATGCTCGCGCTGGACTGGCGGCTGACCGTCGTCTCGCTGCTCCTGCTGCCGGTGTTCGTCTGGATCAGCCGCCTCGTCGGCCGTGAGCGCAAACGGATCACCCTCCAGCGGCAGAAGCAGATGGCCACGATGGCCGCCACGGTCACCGAGTCGCTGTCGGTCAGCGGCATCCTCCTCGGCCGCACGATGGGGCGCGCCGACTCGCTCACCAAGTCCTTCGCCGAGGAGTCCGAGCGACTCGTCGACCTGGAGGTCCGCTCCAACATGGCCGGGCGGTGGCGGATGTCCGTCATCGGCATCGTCATGGCCGCCATGCCCGCCGTCATCTACTGGGCGGCCGGCTTCGTCCTCCAGTCCGGCGGCACCGTCGTCTCCATCGGCACACTCGTCGCCTTCGTCTCCCTCCAGCAGGGCCTCTTCCGCCCGGCCGTGAGCCTGCTCGCCACCGGCGTGCAGATGCAGACGTCCCTCGCGCTCTTCCAGCGCATCTTCGAATATCTCGACCTGCCCGTCGACATCACCGAACCCGAGCGCCCGGTCGCACTCGACCGGATCCGGGGCGAAGTGCGCTTCGACGGCGTCGACTTCAGTTACGACGAGAAGGACGGCAAGACCCTCCACGATGTGGATCTGACCGTCCCGGCGGGCGGCAGCCTCGCCGTCGTCGGTCCCACCGGATCGGGCAAGTCGACCCTCAGCTATCTCGTGCCCCGGCTGTACGACGTGACGGGCGGCCGGGTCCTGCTCGACGGCGTCGACGTACGCGACCTGGCCTTCGACACCCTCGCCCGCGCGGTGGGCGTCGTGTCGCAGGAGACGTATCTCTTCCACGCCTCCGTCGCCGACAACCTCCGCTTCGCCAAGCCGGACGCGACGGACGAGGAGATCGAGACGGCGGCCAGGGCGGCGCAGATCCACGACCACATCGCCGGCCTGCCCGACGGGTACGACACGCTGGTCGGTGAGCGCGGATACCGGTTCTCCGGCGGCGAGAAGCAGCGCCTCGCCATCGCGCGGACCATCCTGCGCGACCCGCCCGTCCTTGTGCTGGACGAGGCGACGAGCGCGCTCGACACCCGTACCGAACACGCGGTCCAGCAGGCCATCGACTCCCTCTCCGAGGGCCGTACGACCATCACCATCGCGCACCGGCTCTCCACGGTGCGCGACGCCGACCAGATCGTGGTCCTCGACGCCGGGCGGATAGCCGAGCGCGGCACGCACCAGGAGCTGATCGACCGGGACGGCAGATACGCGGCACTCGTCCGCCGCGACGGCGCACCGGCGCCCGTGCCCGCGCGGGACGGGACGGACGCGCAGGACACGCGGGACGCGACAGATACGCAGGACGCGACGGATGCTCAGGACGCGCGCGTGAGTGCCGTCTGACGCGCCGCACGGCCAGGCACACGGCAGCGCCGCCGCTCCCTGGGACGGGAAGCGACGGCGCCGGCGGTGGGGGTGTGTCAGACGAGCCAGCCGACGAAGTGGACCAGGCCGGCGAGCAGGTTCGTGATGACGTTCATAGTGGTGCGTTCTCCTTGTGAAGATGTACAGCTGGGACAGCGCACTCGCGGTCTGCAGCCCGTCGCTTGCGCACCGTAAGCATCTGTTGTCACACGGGAGTTGGGTCAGGATTCCCGTTGCGATCACACGTTCCAGCGAACATCCGCTCCCACGTTCGTGTGTTCGCGTCGCCGGTGAACGCCTGGTGTCGCCCCGTGCGGGGCTGCCGGAATCTCCCCTATGCCCGGGTTAGCGTGCCCGCATGACGAACGAGCCCCCACGTGCGACATCCGGGCGCGGGCCCCGACTGACCCGCCGTGGCCGACTGGCCCTGATCGTGACGGCGGTGGTCGTCGTCGCCGCGGTGGCCGTGCTCGTCCCGTTGCTGCGCACCGGGCAATCACCCGACAGCGAGCAGAAGAAGACCGTGTCGCTGCTCGTCCCCGAAGGGCGGCGGGCCACCCAGGTCTACGCCTCCGTCGACAAGGTCCTCGACTTGGCACCCGGCACCACCGAGAAGACGGCGACCGGCACCCGGCTCGAACTCCCCGACGCCGCCCGGCGCAACCCCGAGGGGTATCTCTTCCCCGCCACCTATCCGGTCGAGAAGGGCGCGACCCCGGCCGGTCTGCTCGGCTACATGGTCGACACGGCGCGCCGGCACTTCGGCGCCGACCACATCACCGAAGGCGCGCGGCGCAACGGGGTGACGGTCTATCAGACCGTCACGATCGCCAGCATCGTGCAGGCCGAGGCCGACACCGAGGCCGACATGGGCCGGGTGGCGCGCGTCGTGCACAACCGGCTGGCCCGGGACATGGCGCTCCAGATGGACTCGACCCTCAACTACGCCCTGAACCGCAGCACGCTGGACACCACACACTCCGACACCAGGACCGCCAGCCCCTACAACACCTATGAGTCCAAGGGCCTGCCGCCCACCCCGATCGGCAACCCGGGGGAGCAGGCGATGAACGCGGCGATCAACCCCACGCGCGGCGACTGGCTGTACTTCGTGACGGTGGCGCCGGGGGACACCCGCTTCACCGCCGACTACGCCGAACACCGGAGCAACGTCGAGGAGTTCAACGCCAACAGGAGCGCCGCGACCGACTGAGCGCGCGCCGCGTCCGGACCCTCAGACGAGGACCGGCTCCCGCTCCAGCAACGCCCGGATCTCCCGTACGGCGGCGCGCCCCGCCCGGTTGGCGCCGATCGTGGAGGCCGAAGGCCCGTACCCGACCAGATGGACCCGCTCGTCCCGTACGGCACGGGTGTCCTCGACCCTGATCCCGCCGCCCGGCTCGCGCAGCCGAAGCGGTGCGAGATGGTCGATCGCGGGGCGGAAGCCGGTGGCCCAGAGGATCACATCGGCGTCGACGCGCCGCCCGTCGTCCCAGACCACACCCGACGGGGTGATCCGGTCGAACATCGGCAGCCGGTCGAGCACCCCCTTCTCACGCGCCCGCGTGATCGCCTCGTTCACCGGCAGCCCGGTCACCGACACCACGCTGCGCGGCGGCAGCCCGGCCCGTACCCGCTCGTCCACCAGCGCGACGGCGGCCCGACCCTGCTCCTCGCCGAACGGACCCTCCCGGAAGACGGGCGGCCGGCGCGTCACCCAGGTCGTCTCGGCGGCCACGTCCGCGATCTCCATCAGATGCTGTGTCCCGGAGGCCCCGCCACCGACGACGACCACCCGCAGCCCGGCGAACCCGCCGGGGCCCGGGTAGCCGGCCGTGTGCAATTGGCGGCCCCGGAAAGTCTCCTGTCCCGGATAACGCGGCCAGAACGGCCGGTCCCAGGTGCCCGTGGCATTGATCAGCGCCCGCGCCGACCAGACGCCCTCCGACGTCTCGACCCGCAGCCGCCCACCGTCGCCCTCCCGCACCGCTGTCACATCCACGGGCCGGTGTACGCGCAGGTCGAACCGTTCCTCGTACGCGGTGAAGTACTCGCCGATCACCTCGGACGACGGCCGCGACCCGTCGGCGCCGATCAGCTCCATGCCGGGCAGCGCGTGCATGCCGTGGATCTTCTCGTACGTCAGCGAGTCCCACCGGAACTGCCAGGCGCCGCCCGGCCGCGGCGAGTGGTCGAGGGTGACGAAGTCCCGGTCGGGCACCAGCCCGGAGCGCCGCAGATGGTAGGCGCTCGACAGACCGGCCTGCCCCGCGCCGACGACCACGACGTCCATGTCCCGTGTCTCCCGCGCCGCTGCCACCCCGAAGTCGTTCACGCTTCTACCAACAGCCGGGGGCGCGCGGATCATCCCGCACGCGCACGCGCCCCGCGCGCGGCAGGATGGACCCATGCCCGACGCCTTCACCACCAGGACCGTGAACCTCACCACCGGCACCGACGAGACCGTCGTGGACCTGACGCACGTGTGCGAACAGTTCCTCCGCGAGAGCGCGGCCGGCCGGGACGGTCTCCTCAACGTCTTCGTCCCGCACGCGACAGCCGGCGTGGCCGTCATCGAGACAGGAGCCGGCAGCGACGACGACCTGCTCGCCGCGCTGCACACCCTGCTCCCGGCGGACAACCGCTGGCGACACCGCCACGGCTCCCCGGGCCACGGCCGCGACCATGTCCTGCCGGCGCTGGTCCCACCCCACGCGACGCTCCCGGTGATCGGCGGCCGACTGGAGCTGGGCACCTGGCAGTCGGTCTGCCTGGTCGACACGAACACCGACAACCCGGACCGGACGGTACGGCTGAGCTTCCTGGGCTGAACCGGTCAGCGCGCGCCCGGCGCCGGCTCCTCCAGTGTGGCCACGACCATGACCGGGAGATCGGTGTCCTGCTGGATCACACCGGCGGTCAGGAGCCGGCCGGTCAGCAGCCACTTCCGCACCGCGATGAAATCGTCGCCCTCCCACTCCCTCTCGGCGTCCGCCGCCGTCCGCCCGGCCTCGGCCAGGTGTCCGGCGAGCGGGGACTCCTCGATCTCGGGGAGGAACCGGGCCAGCACCCGCTCGCCCTCGTCGTACACGGCGTCCAGATCGTCGAAGTAGCCCGACGCGTCGACATCGCGGATCCAGACGGCGAACGAGACATGCACCGCCCCGTCGCCGAACGCCTGGATCCAGCCCTGGACGCCGTCCTTGTCCCAGGACGTCTCCACGCCCTCGCGGCGCCTGCCCCCGGGCACCCATCCCTGGGCCGCGAACCTCGCCGCCGCACCCGCGCGGGTCAGCGGGACGAGCCCCCGCAGCTCCTCGAGCATCGCGCTCACCGCCGTCATGAACGCACACCCTCCCACGCGTAGGCTGGCCCCGTGCCAGCCTCCCGCCCGCAGCGTGTAGCCGTCCTGGTGCTCGAAGGGGCGAAACCGCTCGACGTCGGCATCCCCGCGCAGGTGTTCACGACCCGCGAGAGCATGCCGTACGAGGTACGGGTCTGCGGTGCGGCGCCCGGTCTGGTGACCGGCGGCGACGGGCTGTCGTACCACGTCGCGCACGGGCTCGACGCGCTCGTCTGGGCCGACCTCGTCTTCATCCCCGGCTACCGGTTCCCGGACCGCGACGACCCGCGCCCTGAGATCATCGACGCGCTGATCGCCGCGCACGAGCGGGGCGCGCGGCTCGCCGCCATCTCGACGGGTGCCTTCGCGCTCGCCGCCACGGGGCTGCTCGACGGCAGGCGCGCCACGACGCACTGGCACTACACCCGGGCGCTCGCGGCGAAGCATCCGCTGGTCCGGGTCGACGAGAACGTGCTCTTCGTCGACGAGGGCACCGTGCTGACCTCGGCCGGCGCCGCCTCGGGCATCGACCTCTGCCTGCACATCCTGCGCGCCGATCTCGGCGTGGCCGCCTCGAACCACACCGCCCGGCGGCTGGTCGCCGCCCCGTACCGCAGCGGCGGGCAGGCCCAGTACGTACCGCGCCGGGTGCCCGAGCCGCTCGGCGAGCGGTTCGCCGCGACCCGCGAGTGGGCGCTGCGCCGGCTGGGGGAGCCCCTGACGCTCACGGCCCTGGCCCAGCACGCGGCCGTGTCGGCGCGCACGTTCTCCCGGCGCTTCGTCGAGGACACCGGGTACACGCCGATGCAGTGGGTCATGCGTGCCCGGGTCGACGCGGCCAGGGAGTTGCTGGAGCGTTCGGAGCGGAGCATCGAGCAGATCGCCACCGACGTGGGACTCGGTACGGGGACGAACCTGCGGCTGCACTTCCAGGCGACGCTCGGCACCACGCCCAGCGCGTACCGGCGCACCTTCACCCAGGGCGAGTAACCCCGCGCGAGCCGTACGGCGCGTCCGGCCGTCCCGGCACGGTCGACCCGTTTGGCGTGATCCTTTCGAACCATGGCGTTCGCGCCGCCGTCGTCCGGCACCCGCCGCTTGCGAGCATGGGCAGGACCCGAAACGCGAAAGGACATCCCCCATGACTCGGATCGCCATCAACGGATTCGGCCGCATCGGACGCAACGCGCTGCGCGTCCTGCTCGAACGCGACAGCGACCTCGACGTCGTCGCCGTCAACGACCTCACGGAGCCCGCCTCCCTCGCCCGGCTGCTCGCCTTCGACACGACCGCCGGCCGGCTCGGCCGCCCTGTCACCGTCGACGGTGACACCCTCGTCGTGGACGGCCGCCGTATCACCGTGCTCGCCGAGCGCGAACCGGCGCGGCTGCCGTGGTCCGAGCTCGGCGTCGACATCGTGCTGGAGGCCACCGGCCGCTTCACCTCGGCCGAGGCCGCCCGCGCCCATCTCACCGCGGGCGCCAGAAAGGTCCTCGTCAGCGCGCCGTCCACCGGCGCCGACGCCACCGTCGCGTTCGGCGTCAACACCGAGGCGTACGACCCGGCCACCCACACGATCGTCTCGAACGCCTCGTGCACGACCAACGCCCTCGCACCGCTGGCCAAGGTCCTCGACGACCTCGCCGGCATCGAGCACGGCTTCATGACGACGGTGCACGCCTACACCCAGGAGCAGAACCTCCAGGACGCCCCGCACCGCGACGCCCGCCGCGCCCGTGCCGCCGCCGTCAACATCGTCCCGACCACGACCGGCGCCGCCAAGGCGATCGGCCTCGTCCTGCCGAACCTCGACGGCAAACTGTCCGGCGACTCGATCCGCGTACCGGTACCGGTGGGCTCGATCGTCGAACTCAACACGACCGTCGCCCGCGACGTGACCCGCGACGACGTGCTCGCGGCGTACCGCGCCGCGGCGGACGGGCCGCTCGCGGGCATCATCGAGTACTCCGACGACGCGCTCGTCTCGTCCGACATCACGGGCAACCCGCACTCGGCGATCTTCGACTCGGCCCTCACCCGGGTCGACGGCCGGCACATCAAGGTCGTCGCCTGGTACGACAACGAGTGGGGCTTCTCGAACCGGCTGATCGACACGCTCGAACTGCTCGCCGCCCGCTGACCGTTCGGGCGTGACCGTTCAGCCGTGACCGCGCGGCCGTGACCGCCCAGCCGTAACCGTTCAGCCATGGCCGCTCAGCCGTCGCGCTTCTCCAGGGGAAGCGCCGACGGCAGCCGCGGCACACTCGCGATCAGCCGGGCGGTGTACGGGTGGGACGGCGCGCCCAGCACCTCGCGGGTGTCGCCCTGCTCCACGACCCGGCCGCTCTCCAGCACCGCGGTGTGTTCGCAGAGCGCCGCCACCACCGACAGGTCGTGGGAGACCATGGCGATGGTCAGGCCCCTCGACTCCTTCAACTCGCCGAGCAGATCGACGATACGGACGCGCGTGGTGACGTCGAGGGCGCTGACCGGCTCGTCCGCCAGCAGTACGCGCGGGTCGCAGACAGTGGCCCGCGCGAGGGCGATCCGCTGCCGCTGACCGCCGGAGAACTCGTGCGGATAGCGGTCCCCGGCGTCCGCCGGCAGCCCCACACCCTCCAGCGCCGCGGCGACCCGGCTCTCCGTGTCCGGCCCCGCGAGCCCCAGCGAGCGCAGCGGCTCGGCGACGATCCGGCGCACCCGCTGCCTGGGGTCCAGCGAGGAGTACGGATCCTGGAAGACGCTCTGCACACTGCGCCGGAAGGCGCGCATCCGCGCCCGGTTCCGCAGGTCCAGCGGCTGACCGTCGAAGACCACCGCGCCGCTGGTGGGCCGGGTGAGACCGAGGAGCAGCCGCAGGAGCGTCGTCTTGCCCGCCCCGGACTCGCCCACCAGCGCGACACTGCGGCCGGCGGTGATCTCCAGGCTGACGCCGTGCAGGACGGGCGCGGCGCCCCGGTACGCGAAACCCGCGTCCCGTACGGCGAGGACCGGTGACTTCATCGCGTGATCCGTTCCAGTGCGTTCTCGAAGGTACGGGCGCTCTCCACCAGGCTCCGGGTGTACGGCTGCCGGGGCGCGTGCAGGATGTCCGCGGTGCGCCCCGACTCCACCGCCGCGCCGTCCTTGAGCACGACCAACTCGTCGGTGACCCCGGAGACGACGGCCAGGTCATGGCTCACGAACAGCAGGGCCATGTCCTGTTCCGCGATCAACTCGCCCAGCAGCGACAGGACTTCGGCCTGGACGGTGACATCGAGCGCGGTCGTCGGCTCGTCCGCGATCAGCAGGGCCGGTTCGGGGGCCAGCGCCATGGCGAGGGCCACCCGCTGGCGCTGCCCGCCGGAGATCTCGTGCGGGAACGCACGGGCGATCCGCTCCGGCTCCGGCAGTTGGACCCGGTCGAGCGCGGCGGCGACGGCGCGCCGGAGTTCTCCGCCGCGCAAACCCCGGTGACGGCGCAGCGGTTCGGCGATCTGCCGTCCGACACGCATCAGCGGATCGAGCGCGGTGAGGGGCTCCTGGAACACCACGCCCACCCCCCGGCCGCGCAGCGGTCGCAGCCGGGACTCGGCCGCGCCCACCACCTCGGTGCGGCCCAGGCCCGGCGCGTCCAGCACCGCACTCCCGGTCGCGGTCAGGCCCGGCGGCAGCAATCCCATGAGCGCGAGCGCGGTCAGCGACTTCCCGGAGCCCGACTCACCGATCAGCCCCAGCCGGCCGCCCCGTTCGACGGTGAACGAGAGATCCGAGACGAGGGACCGGCCGCTGTCGGTGACGATGCCGAGGCCGG
Organism: Streptomyces sp. NPDC006643; assembly: GCF_042870175.1. Classification (NCBI taxonomy): domain Bacteria; kingdom Bacillati; phylum Actinomycetota; class Actinomycetes; order Kitasatosporales; family Streptomycetaceae; genus Streptomyces; species Streptomyces sp. NPDC006643. Next base: position 118,971 of record NZ_JBIAHA010000009.1, read on the forward strand.
TGACGTCCAGCAGGCTCATGAACTCCTCCGGCGGGTCGGATCCAGGGTGTCGCGCAGTCCGTCCGCGATGAGATTGACCCCGACGACGAGAGCCACCAGCAGCACCCCCGGCGCGATGGCCCCGTAAGGAGCGGTCGTCACCGTCGCCTGGGCCTCCTGGAGCATGCGGCCCCACGAGGCGTTCGGCGGCGGGGCCCCCAGTCCGAGGAACGACAGACTCGCCTCGGCAAGCACCGCGAGACCGAACTGGAGCGCCAGATTGACGACCAGGGTGGGCCAGATGTTCGGCAGCACATGGCCGGTGATCACCCGTGGCCAGGACGTGCCGGACGTCCGCGCGGCGGTGATGTAGTCCTGTGCGAGTACCCGTTTGACCAGGATGCGGGTCAGCCGCGCCACGACGGCCGTCATGGCGAGACCGATCGCGACGATCGCCGAGGTGAGCGACGCCGACTGGGCCGCCACCACGAGCATGGCCAGCAGCAGGGTCGGGAAGGCGATCAGCACATCGAGGAGCGCCGAGAAGGTGTCGTCCACCCAGCGGTTGGCGAATCCGGCCGCCAGGCCCGTGGCCACCCCGAGCACCCCGCCGATCGCCACCGCCCCGGCCCCCGACTCCAGGGCGATCCGCGCGCCGATCATCACCTGGGAGAGCAGATCGCGCCCCAGCTTGTCGGTGCCGAGCAGATGCGACGTGCCGGGCGGGGACAGCCGGCCCCCCGAGGTGTCGTCCAGGGGGTACGGCAGCCAGAAGAAGGAGACCAGGGCGAGCGCCACGATCAGTCCGGCCGGTACGCAGCCGGCGATCAGGATGGCGGAGCGGCGGCGGGAGGGGACGCGCGTCTTCGTCGTCGATGTCATGGCTTGCCCCCGCCCAGCGTGGAGCGCAGCCGCGGATCGATGAGGCGCTGTGCGAGGTCGGCCAGGAAGCCGATGACCAGCACCGCGAGTGTGGTCACGAACAGCACGCCCTGGATCGTCGGGTAGTCGTGCTGCGCCACGGCCTGGGAGAGCATGCTGCCCAGCCCCGGCAGGGCGAAGACGGTCTCGACCACGACCGCGCCGAGCAGGGTGGAGGCCAGTTCGATGCCGAGTACGGCGACGACGGGCACCGCCCCGTTGCGCAGTCCGTGCCGCCGTACCGCCTCGCCGAACGAGGAACCGAGCGCCCGCGCCGTACGGAGGTAGTCGCTCCCGAGGACGTCCAGGCTCGCGGAGCGTACGTACCGGATGAGGGACGCCGACATGATCACGGCGACGGTGATGACCGGCAGGGCCAGCGACCGCAGCGCCTCCACGGGGTCGGCCCAGCCGTCCTGCGGGAAGCCGCCCGCCGGCAGCACTCCCAGATGCAGCGCGAACACGGTGATCAGGATCATGCCCACCCAGAACACCGGTACGGCGATGCCGAGTTGGGAGACCCCGTTGAGGATCAGCCCGTACCAGGTGTTGGCCCGGTGGGCGGCCAGAAAGCCGACGGGCAGTGCGATGAGGAGCGCCAGCCCGAACGCGAGGAGCGTGAGCGGGCCCGTCACCTCGATCCGGGTGGCTATCTCCGGTCCCACCGGCAGGGTGCTGACGAAGGAGTTGCCCAGGTCGAAGGTGGCCAGGCTGTGCAGCCAGGTCACGAACTGCTCGGGCAGCGGCCGGTCGGACCCGATCTCCTGGCGGGCCGCCGCCAGCTGCTCCGGGCTCGCGCCGACCGACGCCAGCGCGTTGGCGGGGTCGCCCGGAAGCAGCCGCAGCAGCAGGAACAGCACCACGCTGGCCAGCAGGAGGGAGGCTGCCAGGAAGGCCAGCCGCCTGAGTATGTACACGGTCATGGGTGCGTCGGGTTCCTGTCGGTTCCGGTCAGCTCTTCTTGATGTCGTAGGCGTAGAACTGGGAGTTCAGACCGTTGAGCGGATAGCCGGAGAGCTTCGAGGACGCGACGACGATCTGCGGGTAGAGATACAGCCAGTCGCTGGCCGCGTCCTGCGCGATCTGCCGGTTGACCTTCTTCAGCAGCTCGGTCTGCTGCGCGGTCGTGTCCGACTGCTCGGCCTGCTCGACCCACTGGGTGACCTGCTTGTTGTCGTAGCCCCAGTAGAAGTCGGGGTTGCCGTACCAGACGATGTCCCGGTCGTTCACGTGCTCCTGGAGCGTCGCGCTGAAATCGTGGTTCTGGTAGACCTTCGTGTACCACTCGTCCGGCGTGATGACGTTGATCTTGACCTTGATGCCGACCTTCGCCAGCTGGGACTTGATGAAGGTCGCGGCCGTCGGATGCGGGTCGTAGTTCGGGGTGTCGAGCGTGAGGTCGAAGCCGTCGGGGTAACCGGCCGCCGCCAGTTGCTTCTTGGCGAGCGCGGGGTCGTACGGATTGACGCCCGTCAGGTCCTCGTACCACGGGTCGGTCGGCGGGACCATCGAGCCGATGAGCTTGCCGTAGCCGCCCCAGACCGAGTCCAGCAGCTTCTTGTTGTCGATGGCCGAGCTGACGGCCTTGCGGACCCGCGCGTCGTCGAACGGCTTCACCCGGTCGTTGAAGGCGAGCAGCAGCTTGGTGGTCGAGTCGCCGCTGTTGACCTTGTACGCCGGGTTGTTCTTGAACTGGTCCAGCGCGTCCGGGCTCTGCTCGCTCGTGACCACGTCCACGGCGTTGGTGAGCAGCGCGTTGTTGAGGGCGGTCGCGTCCTTGTAGTAGCGGAAGACGACCTTCTTGTTCTGCGCGGCGCTGCCCCAGTAGTCCGCGTACCGGTCGAGACTCAGCGCGGAGCCACGATTCCAGCGGTCCAGCTTGTACGGCCCGGTGCCGTCCTCGGACGTCTTCAGGTTCTTGGCCTCGGCGTCGATGATCCACACATAGCTGAGGTTGTAGACGAACGAGATCGACTTGCTCTTCAGCGTCACCTCGACGGTGCGCGGGTCCGGGGTGGCGATGGACTTCACGGCTTCGAGGCTGCTCTTGCGCGCCGACTGCGACGACTCGCCCGTCACCTTCTCGATGCTGTACTTCACATCGGCGGAGTCGAGCGTCCGGCCCGAGTGGAACGTCACCCCGTCCCGCAGCTTGAACGTGTAGGTGAGGCCGTCCGGCGAGACGGTGTAGCTCTCGGCCAGCAGCTTCTCGACCTTGCCCTGGTCGGTGAGCCTGAACAGCCCCTCGTACACATTGCCGTTGAGGGCCTCGGTCACGCCCTGCCCGCCGCCGCCCGTGTTGTCCAGGTTCTGCGGCTCGTACAGGGAGCCGACGGAGACGGTCGCGTCCTTGTCGAAGGAACCGGACGCCCCGCCCTTCTGGTTCGACGTGCCCCCGCCGCAGGCGGTGAGGGCGACGGAGAGAGCGACCACCAGGGCGGCGCCGGCGAGGGGAGTGGTGGTTCGGTTCACTTCGATACTCCTGAGGGGTGGCTGCCGTCGATCGTGTGGCCGTCGAGGAAGACGGGCAGTTTCTCGCCCGCGGGTACGGGGAGATGGAGCCGGTTCTGCGGCGGGGGCAGCGGGCAGTTGTACTGGACGGAGAAGCCGCACGGCGGGACGAAGGCGCGGTTGAAGTCGAGCGTGACGGTGTCGTCGCCGGGGGCGCGCTCCACGAAGAGGAAGCGGCCGGCGGCGTACGTACCGGCCCCGTTCGTCGGGTCGGCGAAGACGAGCAGCAGCGTCCCGCCGTCGTCGAAGGCCGCGAGGGTGTAGTCGGTGCCGTCGAGCGTGACGGTGATGTCGCCGGGCACGATCAGACCCCGGCTGCCGCCGTTGTCGCGGATGTACTCGAACGGGATCCGGCGGTCCGTGGCGACGGGCGTGAACGTGGCCCGGACCACCCACGCAGGGTCGTGGTCGTAGGTCTCGATGTGCGAGAAGTGCTGGAGCGCGGGGGCTCCGGCGTCCCAGAACCGGAGGGCGAACTCCGGCTCACCGGTGAGGATATGGGTGCGCTCCAGCGACGTGACGCGTACGCCCGGGGGAGCGCTCCGCTGCTCGGCCGCCGGGTCCGGGACCGTACCGGACGGCAGCCATCGCGTTTCGACCAGTGCCAGGTTTCCGGTGGGCGCGGTCACGGAGGCGATCCGCCGCGCGCGCCAGGTCTCCCAGGAGGCCACCGCGGGGTCGGTGCCCCGCGCCGGGGAGGCGCCGGGCGACGGGAGGGACATGCTGACTCGATTCGGCAAGGTGAGACGTGTGCTTCGACACACTCGTCTCGCAAGGTGGTACGGGGAGAGAGAAGCCCCTTGCCCAGAGCCCGGTCAGGGGCGGACAAGGGTGGGCCGGCACGTCCACGATGTGGGAGATGGTTCCGGCTGCACAAGACGGCCCTCGTCGCCGCGTACGGCGGAGGGGCCCGCAGAACCGCTCAGACGGCGGAGGGGCTACAGAGCGCGCTCGCGACGCGGACAAGATCCACGTGCGCGCGGCTGACGAGGTGCAGAGAGTGGAACACGGCGCAAGATTCGCACACGCATTCCCGGGGGTCAAACAAACTAAACCGGACGGTTCGTCAGATGTCGGATGCGCCCGCCGTGAGCCGGCGGGCGCATGATCCACAGCTGATCCGGTCGGATCGACAAGACGCCCCGGGGCCTAGCCGCAGGCCGCGCCGACCTTGATCGTCACCGGTACTCCCGGCACGGGGCCGAGCCGGCTGCTCGTCGTGGGGGTCACGGCGACCGTGCCCGGCCTCTTCGCGGTGACCCGGCCGGCCCGGTCGACCGCGGCGATCGTGGGATCGCTGCTGGTCCAGCGCGTCGGGCCGAGCAGCGGCAGGATGTTGTCGGCGCCCAGGGCCACCTCGTCGGCGCTGACCTCGGCCTCGTCGGTGGCGTCCAGGTCGGCGCGCAGGTTCAGCCCATTGTCGAAGCGGTTGTCCTTGATCAGGGCCCCGGACGAACCCCGGTAGGCGAAGAGCGGGGTGGTGTACGGCGAGGCCTTCGCGACGGCCCGTACCTCGGTGGTGGCGCCCGGCGCCGGGCAGGCGTTCGCCGTCTCGGCGGCGAAGGCGGTCCGGCGGTCCAGCCGGGAGACCGTGTTGTGTGCGAAGGAGACGCCGCTGACGCTCTTCGCGTCGAACAGCTTCACGTCCGCCGTCCGGAAGTCGTTGTCCCGCACCCGGATGCCGTGGTGCACCGGCGTCGCCGGGTCGACCACCTGGTTGGTGGGCTCCACGAGGATCACCGGGGAGGCCGGCCGCAGAAAGGTGTTGCGGCTGATCAGGACATCCTTGACCGGCCCGGACTCGTACCACTGGTAGGCGTCGGAGGAGATGAAGACACTCGCCATCGTCATCCCGTCGAAGACGTTGTCCTCGATGACCACGGGCTTACGGGTGGTGAGCAGGATGCCCCGGGTGGGGATGTTGCGGAAGGTGTTGCCGCTGATGGTCACCGCCGGCGTGTAGGTGGTGTTCTCCACCACGAAGTCCGAAGCGGTGACGGTGGCGGGGACCGCCCGGTCGAAGGTGACCGTCATGGTGGTCAGCGGTTTGTCGTGGTCCTGGCCGGAGGGGCCGTCGACGGACACCACCCTGGGCGCCGGGCCGGGCACCGGCGCCATGGTCTCCTTGTCCACGATCTCCACCTCGTCGCCCGGGTGGAACTGGGGGAACCCGGCCGTCTCACGGTGTCTGTACGCGAGGGTGAGCGTGCGCGGGTCCGCCGGCCTGCCGGTGACCTCCAGATAGGTGCCGTGGATGTTGATCGCGTCGTCGTGCGCGCCGTCGAAGACGTTGTCGGTGACCCTTACCCGGCCCTTGACGCCGGACATCTGGACGAAGTCGGCGAACGCCGCCGTCGTCCGCCCGGAGGCGGGATCGGTGCGGAACGTGTTGCCTGCCACCGTGATGTTCTCGCTGAACTGGCCGACGAAGCCGAAGCCGTGCAGATAGCGCGCTTCGAGGCCGCGGACCGTGATGTCCCGCGACTCCCAGAACAGCGCCGACGAGGTGTCCCGGGTGGTCTCGCGCATCTGGTAGACGAGGCCGCGGTCGGTGGGGGCGGTCGCGGTCGTGTAGTCGATACGCAGCTTGTGGCCGCCGAGGTCGCGCACCGACGCGACATCCGTGAACAGAGGGTTGTCGCCGCGCCAACTCCGTTGCGCGGCCGGGTCGTGGAGCTGGGTGTAGTCCATGGCGCCGACGCCCGACCAGTACGGCTCCGAGGTGACCGGGCTCTTCTCGCCGAGCCAGGTCACCGTGTTGTCCGTGACGGAGAAGCCGTTGCCCGGAGGAACGGTCAGCACCCGGTAGGCCCGGCCGTCGGACACCCCGGCGTCGCTGACGGTGGCGTCGACGACCTTGGGCGCGGTGACGTCGTAACTGAAGTCCTCGACCACGACGTTCTGCGAGCGGATCGTCGCGAACGCGGTCATCAGCCCGTGGAACTGGAGGTGCGAGCCGTCACCGTCGATCGTGACGTCCCGCATGTCCTCGGCGAGGACGCCGATCCGCTTGTCCCGGTAAGTCTGGTCGGCGCCAACGGTGTTGGAGATGTACAGCTCACGGCTCTCGGCCCGCTCGGGGTAGATCTGATAGGTGCCGCGCGGGAACAGGACGCGGACCGGGCCGTCGGTCTTCCTGGCCTGCCTCATCGCCTTCGCCACGGCGGCGGCGCTGTCGCGCCGGCCCGTCCGGTCGGCGCCGAAAGCCGTGACGTCGACAACCGTCTCGGCGGAGGTGCCGGCGGAGGACGTCTCGGCGGGCGTCTCGGCGGGCGTCTCGGCGGACGTGCCGGACCCGGCCGCGTACACCGCCGGGGCCGGCGCCGTCAGCGACAGGACCACGGCCAGGGTGAGCGGCAGGGGCAGCAGGAGTTTCCGCAACGGCGGGCGGGTGCCGGGCAGATGCACGTCAGGCTCCGTGGGGGAGGAGAGATCATGGATCAACACAGTCGAACGTAAGCGAACGTATTCAAACAGCGAGCTGCCTCATGGAAACGTCGGACCTATCTCCCTGTCAATACGTCGGTCGTGCGACCCCGCACCGCCGAGGCATACTCGGATCCCTGTCGGCACGCCGGTGCCGTCGGATGCGCGGAGGTATCGATGGCGCCGTCGGGGACCGAATCCCGCAGGGTGACGATCCACGATGTCGCCCGGTCCGCCGGGGTGTCCCGGCAGACCGTGTCCCGGGCCCTGAACGACAAGGGCGAGATCCACGGCTCCACCAAACAGCGGGTGCTCGACGCCGCCCTCGCGCTCGGATACCGCCCGAGCCGGTTCGCCAGGGGGCTGGTCAGACAGGACACCATCAGCGTCGGACTGGTCATCCCCGACCTGCTCAATCCGTTCTTCACCGAGGTCGCCGCCGCCGCGCTGGAGGCCGCGCGCGCCCGCGGCTGGCACGTCCTCGTGTACGACACCGCCGACAGCGCCGAGGAGGAGCGCGGCACCCTCCAGGTGATCGCTTCCCAGGTGGACGCCGTCGTCGGGTACTTCAGCCGCCCCGAGGACGAGATCGAGAAGCTGACCCGCGGCGTCCCCGTCGTGCTCATCGACCGGGAGCGGCGCACCGACCGGTTCAGCTCGATCCGGATCGACGGCGAGGACGGCGTCAAGGCGGCAATCGCCCACCTCGTCGCGGCCGGTCACCGGCACATCGGCATGCTCGACCACGCGGGCCGCGCCGAACCGAGCGTCCGGCACGCCTGGTTCGCGGCGGCGACGGCGGCCTGCGGCCTCGACGCGGGCCCGGTGCGCCGCGCGGACCAGAGCGTCGAGGGCGGCGAGCGCGCGCTGGAGGCGCTGCTCGCCGAACACCCGGACGTGACCGCCGTGTTCACCTTCAACGACATCATCGCCATCGGCGCGCTGCGCGCCGCTCGGCGCCTCGGCCGGCAGGTCCCCCGGGATCTCGCGGTCATCGGCTTCGACGGCCTGCGGCTCGGCGCGCTCGTCGAGCCGCCGCTCTCGACCGTGGCCCTGGACACCCGGAGCCTCGGGGCGCTCGCCGTCGAACAGGCCGGCCGGCTGCTGACCGGCGGCGACCCACTCGCCCCCGGTGAACTGGTCGTTCGCGCGGAACTGAGACTCCGCGAATCCGGCTGAGCGCGCCGCTCGCACCTCGGACGCAGGCCGCTCGCGCCGCGAACGCGCGCCGCTCGCACCTCGGACGCACGCCGTACGCACCGCGAACGCGCGCCGCACGCACCTCGAACCCACCCCGCACGCACGCCGCATGTGACACCTCTTGACACATCGGCGTCGTCAGCCAGAGACTTCCCGGCAATTCGTGAACGTTCACGGGAACGTTCACGGGCCGTGGAAGGGTCCTCAATGACGCTGACTCGACGAAGGCTCCTGGCAGGCGCGACCGCTCTCGGCGCCGCCGCGTTCGGAGCCGGCGGATGCGCGAGCCCGAAGACCGCGAACCCCGGGCACCTCACCTTCTGGTACACGTACAACGGCTTCTCCGAGAAGGTGCTGAAGGCCGCCCGGAAGCGTTTCGCGGCCGACGAGTTCGTCCCCTCCCAGGTGAGCGGTGATCTGACGCAGCGGCTGCTGGCCGCACTCGCCGGTGATGCCTATCTGCCCGACATCACGATGATCGGCGACAACATCTCGCGGTACTTCAGCGACAGCGACCGCTTCGTGAACATGAACGACTACGGGGCGCGGGAGCTGGCGCCGGGATATCTGCCGTGGAAGTGGCAGGCCGGGGCGACCCCCGCCGGCTTCCAACTGGGCTTCCCCATCGACATCGGCCCCGCCGCCCTCTACTACCGTCACGACATCTTCGAGAAGGCCGGCCTGCCCAGCGAACCGGACGACGTCGCGGCGGCCGTACCCACCTGGGAGAAGTACTTCACCTTCGGCGAGCAGATCCGGAAAAGACTCCCCGGCCGCTATCTGATCACCGACACCAAGACGGTCTTCACCTACTCGATGGCCCAGGAGCGGCAGAAGTACTTCACCCCGCAGAACGGCTACCTCGACGACCAGTCCCATGTCCGGCTGGCCTGGGACCGCGCCGTCGAGGCCTTCGAGCGGCGGCTCACCGCGGGATTCGGCGGGTCGCAGACGGCCAGCGGCCAGTCCGTCGACCGGCACGCGGCGTGGAACACGGGCCAGGAGGTCAGCCTCGTCAACGCCTCCTGGATCACCGGCGAGATCAAGCAGTCGGCCCCCGGCACGGCCGGCAAGTGGCGGGTCTGCGCACCGCCCGGCGGCCCCGGCAACCAGGGCGGTTCCTTCCTCGCCATCACCGCGGCCTGCCCCGACCCGCAGGCGGCGTTCGACATCATCAGCTGGCTCCAGAACCCGGCGAACCAGGCCGCCAACTACGCCGAGATCGGCCTCTTCCCGGCCGGCCCGGCCGCGGCCGAGGACGAACGGATCACCGCCCCCGACGCGTTCTTCGGCGGCCAGTCCGCCGTCAAGGTCTTCGCCGACATCGCCGACCAGGTGCGGTACGCCTACTTCAGCCCCTGGGACATCACCCTCAGCGACATCTACACCGACGAACTCACCAACGTGGAACTGGGCGGCAAGGACCCGGAGCGCGCCTGGCGGGACGCCCGGAACCGGATCGAACGACTGCTGCGCCGACAGGGGGTGCTCTCATGACCGCGACGTCCGACACCGACACCCCGGCGCCCGCCGTCCCACGACCACGGGCCGCCGAGGACGCCGCCCGGCGACGGAGGCGGTGGCGCCATCTGCCGCAGTACGCCGCCGTGTCCCCGTTCTTCATCCTCTTCGCCGTCTTCGGCCTCTACCCGGTGTTCTACTCGCTCTATCTCTCGCTCCAGCGCTGGGACGGCGTCGGCCCGATGAAGTTCGTCGGCCTGGAGAACTTCCGCTATCTGCTCACCGACAGCCAGTTCTGGGACTCCATAGCCAACACCCTGATCATCTGGGTCATGTCGACGGTCCCGATGACCGTCCTCGCCCTGCTCATCGCCCTCGGCCTGAACTCCTCGGTCCGCTTCAAGGGCGCACTGCGCATCGCGTACTTCATGCCCAACGTGACGTCGATCGTCGCCATGTCGCTGGTCTTCGGCTCGATCTTCAGCGGCGAGTTCGGCATCCTCAACTGGATCCTCGACCTGTTCGGCTTCGGCCATGTCCCCTGGCTCACCGACCCGTGGGGCATCCGGTGCGCCATCGCCATCATGATCATCTGGCGGTGGACGGGCTACAACGCCATCATCTTCCTCGCCGGACTCCAGGCCCTGCCCACCGACGTCTACGAGGCGGCGCGCGTCGACGGCGCCGGGCCCGTACAGACCTTCTTCAGGATCACCCTGCCCCTGCTGCGGCCGGTGCTGCTCTTCTCCCTGGTCATGTCGGCCATCGGCGGCCTCCAGATCTTCACCGAGTCCCAGGTGCTGCTCGGCGACCGCGGCGGCCCCGGCGGCGCCGGACTGACGATGGTCCTCTACTTCTACGGAACCGCGTTCGCGGACAACGACTTCGGCTACGGAGCCGCCATCGCCTGGGGCATCTTCGTCGTCGTCGTGCTCTTCTCCATCCTCAACTGGCGCCTCGTGCAACGCCCCGAGCGCGGCCGGGTCACCATCAAGGAGGACGCCCGATGAGCACCCGCGGACGTGTCCTGACGTACGCCGCGCTGCTCGTCGGCGCCGCGATCACCCTCTTCCCCTACTACTGGCTCGCCGTCATGGCGTCCAACACCACGCCCGACATCTACTCCAGCCCGCCCAAGCTCGTCTTCGGCGACCAGTTGTTCCACAACATCGGGGAGGTGTTCTCCCGGATCGATTTCTTCGGGTCGCTGCTCAACACCCTGGTCGTCGCCGTCGTGACGACCGTCGCCGTGCTGTTCTTCGACTCGCTCGCCGCCTTCACCTTCGCCAAGTACACCTTCCCCGGCAGCAAGATCCTCTTCGGGATCCTGCTGGCGACCTTCGTCGTGCCCACCCAGCTCGCCGCGATCCCGCAGTTCTCCCTGATGGCCGACCTCGGCTGGGTGGGCAGTCTGAAGGCGCTGATCGTGCCCGCCGCCGCCAACGCCTTCGGCATCTTCTGGATGCGCCAGTACGCGGCCGGCGCCCTGCCGGACGAACTGCTGGACGCCGCCCGTATCGACGGCTGCGGCTTCTTCCGTACGTATCTGCACGTCGGACTGCCGGTACTGCGCCCGGCGCTCGCGTTCCTCGGCATCTTCACGTTCGTCAACGTGTGGAACGACTTCCTCTGGCCGCTGGTCGTCCTCATCGACTCCCGCCACATCACGCTCCAGCTCGCGCTCGCCCAGCTCAACGGCCTCTACGTCACCGACTACAGCGTGGTCATGGCGGGCACGCTGGTGGCCATCGTCCCGCTGATCATCATCTTCCTGTTCGGCGCCCGGCACTTCATCCGCAACATCGCCGCCGGCGCTCTCAAGGGCTGAAGGGAATCCATTGCCTTCCTCGTACGTCGAAGATCCGGCCCCCGGTCACGGCTCGACGGCGCCCCGCTCCGCCTTCCGCTCCGACGCGCCCGCGCTCAGCCTGGGCGGCAGTTGGCGGTTCCTGCTCTCACCGGCGGTCGACGCGGCGCCGGACGGGATCGAACGGGACGACTTCGACGACGGGGGCTGGAACGACATCCCCGTCCCCGGCCACTGGCAACTGCACGGACACGGCAGCCCCGCCTACACCAACGTCCGCTACCCCTTCCCGGTCAACCCGCCCCAGGTGCCGTCCGACAACCCGACGGGCGACTACCGGCTGGCCTTCGACCTGCCCGACGACTGGCCCGCCGAGCCCGCCGTGCTCCGCTTCGACGGCATCGACTCCTGCGGGCGCGTCTGGCTCAACGGCGTCGAGCTGGGCGTGACCAAGGGCAGCAGGCTCCCGGCGGAGTTCGACGTCGGCCCGCTGCTGCGACCGCGCGGCAATCTGCTCGCCGTCCGGGTCCACCAGTGGTCCGCCGGCAGCTATCTGGAAGACCAGGACATGTGGTGGCTGTCCGGCATCTTCCGCGACGTCACCCTGCTCGCCCGACCGGCGGGCGGGGTACGGGACTTCACCGTCGACGCAGGCTACGACCATCTCACCGCGCGCGGCACGCTCCGTCTGGACGCCGACAGCGGCGTCCGGATCAGCGTCCCCGAACTGGGCATCGACGGCCTGCCCGCGGGCCGGCCGGCCGAGATCGCGGACGTGGAGCCGTGGAGCGCCGAGGAACCACGGCTGTACGAGGGCGAGGTGTACACCGGCACCGAACGCGTACCCGTACGCATCGGTTTCCGCACCGTCGCCGTTGTGGACGGCCAACTCACGGTCAACGGCCGCCGTATCGTCTTCCGGGGCGTCAACCGCCATGAGTTCCACCCGGAGTCGGGACGTGCCGTGCCCCGCGAGTTCGCCGTCGCCGACATCGAACTCATGAAGCGCCACAACGTCAACGCCGTCCGCACCAGCCACTATCCGCCCGACTCCGCGTTCCTGGACCTGTGCGACACCTACGGCCTGTGGGTCATCGACGAGAGCGACGTGGAGACGCACGGCTTCTCCGAACTCGACTGGCGGGGCAACCCCAGCGACGACCCGCGATGGGCGGACGCCTATCTGGACCGGATGCGCCGCATGGTCGAGCGGGACAAGAACCACCCCTCGATTCTTCTGTGGTCGCTCGGCAACGAGGCGGGCACCGGCCGCAATCTGGCCGCCGCCGCCGAGTGGACCCACCGGCGCGACCCCACGCGCCCCCTGCACTACGAGGGCGACACCGACTGCTCGTACACCGACGTCCACAGCCGGATGTACGCGGGCCACGACGAGGTGGACCGCATCGGACAGGGCGTCGAAGGGCCGCCGCGCGTACGCGAACTGCCCTTCATCCTCTGCGAGTTCGGCCACGCGATGGGCAACGGGCCGGGCGGCCTGCTGGAGTACCGCGAGCTGTTCGAACGCCATCCGCGGTGCCAGGGCGGCTTCGTGTGGGAGTGGATCGACCACGGCATCGCCCGGCAAGACACGGACGGACGCGCCCACTTCGCGTACGGCGGCGACTTCGGCGAGCCCCTGCACGACGGCAACTTCGTCATCGACGGACTGGTGCACCCCGACCGCACTCCGTCCCCCGGCCTCGCGGAGTTCGCGAAGGTCTTCGAACCGGTACGGATCACGGCGGCCGACGGCGCCCTGCGCGTCACCAACCACTACGACATCATCCCGACCTCGCACCTGAGATTCCCCTGGGTCCTTGAGGAGGAGGGGACCCGGATCGCGCACGGCGACCTCACCGTGCCACCGGTCGCCCCGGGCGACAGCGCCGACGTCCCGCTGCCCGAGCTGCCGGCCACCGGTGCGGAGAGCTGGCTCACCGTACGGGCCGTGCTCGCCACCGACACCCCGTGGGCACCGGCCGGGCACGTCGTCGGCTGGGGGCAGATGCGCGTGACGGAGGCGGCCACCGTCCCCCCGGCCACCGGGGCGGCCCCGGACACGACGGACCCGGCGCCACGCCTGGGATCCGGCGTGTTCGACCCGGTCACCGGCCGGTTGACCGCGCTCGGCGGCCTGCTCGTCGAAGGCCCCCGGCTCGACCTGTGGCGGGCCCCCACCGACAACGACCGCGGCTCCGACGACCCCGAGGAAGCCCGGTGGCGGGCCGCCGGGCTGCACCGGTTGCAGCACCGACTCCTCGGCATCGAACGGCTCGGCGACACACTCGTCGTACGCACCCGGGTCGCCCCGCCCGGACTCGGCTTCGGCATGCGGGCCGACTACCACTGGACCGCCGACCACCGGCGCCTGCGGCTGCGCCTGGAGGTCGAGCCGGACGGCACCTGGCCGTGCACGCTGCCCAGGCTCGGTTTGCGGATGGCGCTGCCGGGGGACCTCGGGGCCGTCGAATGGTTCGGGCGCGGACCGGGTGAGGCGTACGCCGACAGCAGGCAGGCCGCCCGGATCGGCCGCTTCACCAGTACCGTCGACGCCCTCCAGACGCCGTACGTCCGCCCGCAGGAGAACGGCAACCGCGTCGACCTGCGATGGCTGAGGCTGACCTCCGCCGACGGCGCCGGCCTGCGTGTCGACGGCGAACCGGCCTTCGCGTTCACCGCGCGCCGCTGGACGTCCGAACACCTCGACGCCGCGACCCACACCACCGGCCTCGCACCGGGCGACAGTGTCGTACTCAACCTCGACCTCGCCCAGTACGGACTCGGGTCGGCGTCGTGCGGCCCCGGCGTACTGCCCGAGTACCGCCTCCAGCCGGCCGGGGCGTCGCTCACCCTGACCTTCACGCCCCTGGACGCAGAGGAGACACCGGCCCGATGACCGACCGCGCCCCTGAGGTCCTGCTCGTCCCGCACACCCACTGGGACCGCGAATGGTACGAGCCCTTCCAGCGCTTCCGGCTGCGTCTGGTCGACCTGCTGGACGAAGTCCTCGACCGGGCCGAGGCCGACGACCGGTTCCGGTTCACGCTCGACGGGCAGATGGCCGCCGTCGACGACTACCTCGAAGTACGCCCTGAACACCGCGACCGCGTCGTCCGGCTGGTCCGGCGCGGTCAACTGGCCGTCGGACCCTGGCAGATCCTCCTGGACGAGTTCCTGTGCTCCGGCGAGAACATCATCCGCAATCTGGAACTCGGCCACCGCCGCGCCACCGAGCTGGGCAGCGCCATGCCCGTCGGCTATCTCCCCGACATGTTCGGCCACTGCGCGCAGATGCCGCAGATCCTCTCCGCCGCCGGTCTCGACCACGCCTGTGTATGGCGGGGCGTTCCCGCGGGCGTACCCGGGCACGCCTTCCGCTGGCAGGCGCCCGACGGCAGCTCGGTCCGTACCGAATATCTCGCCGGCGGTTACGGCAACGCCGCCTACGTCTTCTCCGACCCCGGACACTTCGCCGCGCGCATGGCCGACCTCGGCAGGCGGCTGCGACCCGCCTTCGGCGCCGACCCGGTCCTCGCGATGTACGGCACGGACCACTCGGCGCCGGTCGGCTCCCTGGTCAGACTGGTGGCGGACCTGGACCCGGCGGACGTCGACGTCAAGATCACCACCCTCGCCGACTACATCGGCGAACGCGACCCGCACGACGGGTCGTTGCCGGTGGTGGCAGGCGAACTGCGCAGCCACGCCCACGCGAACATCCTGCCCGGAGTGCTCTCCGCGCGCCCTCATCTGAAGCAGGCGCTGGCCCGCGCCGAGCGTCTGGTCGAACGCTACGCCGAGCCCTTCGCCGCGCTCTGGTCGCCCGAGTGGCCCGAGAGGTTCCTCGACATGGCGTGGTGGCGGCTGATCGACGCCTCGGGCCACGACTCGGTCACCGGATGCGGTGTGGACGAGACGGCCACCCAGGTGTTCGCCCGTATCAGCGAGGCCGGACACCTCGGTCAGGCCGTACGCGACAGGGTCGCGGGCGCCCTCGCGCCCCAGGTCGCGCGGGACGCCGTACTCGTCCTCAACCCCACCCCGGCCGTACGCGAAGACCTCGTCACCGTCGATCTCGAAGTCCCCGACGAGTGGCAGGACATCGCCGTCGAACTCCCCGACGGCGGCAGACTGCCCGCCCAGACCGAGGTACGCGCCGAACAACTCCTGCTCTCCGAGGCCCTGTCCGGCGCGGACCTGCCCACGTTTCTGCCACGGATCCACGGGCGTGAACTGTTCGGCAGCGAGATCACCCACTGGTCCTGCGACCACGAACGGCGCGTACTGGAATTCGGCGTGGCGCGGCACGGCGGTGACACACCGTTCGACGTCGAGGCGGTCCGCGCCGCCGTGACCGGCGCGGGCGGCGACTGGACGGTCCGCATCACCCGGGCCGCGCACCGCACCGTCACCTGTCTGGCCCGGGTACCGGCCCTCGGCTGGACGTCGTTGCGGCCGGTCCGGGGCGGAGCGCCGGCCCAGCGGCCCGTACGGGCCGAAGGCCGCACGCTCTCCAACGGACTGGTCACCGTCACCGCGCTGGACGACGGCACCCTGCGGGTCACGGCCGCCGACGGGACCGTGCTCGACGGCGTCGGCCGCGTCGTGGACGGAGGGGACCGCGGCGACAGCTACAACTACGCCCCGCCCGGCACCGACACGCTCGTCACGACCCCCCGGACCCTGCGCGTCGGCGCCGCGACCGGCGGCCCGCTGCGCGCCTCGCTCACCGTGGAGCGCCGGTACGACTGGCCGGAGGCGGTGGACCGGACGGCCGACCGGCGGACGGCGGTGACCCGGCCCGGTGACGTCCGCCTGGACGTCGAACTACGGGCGGGGGAGCCCTTCGTCCGGCTGGACCTGACGCTGGACAACGCCTCGCTCGACCACCGGATACGCGTGCATGTGCCGCTCGCCCGCCCGGCCGAAACCTCCCACGCGGAGGGGCAGTTCGCGGTGGTCGAGCGGGGACGCACCGCGCAGGGCGGGTTCGGTGAGCACCCGGTGCCGACGTTTCCCGCGCACGGATTCGTCGACGCGGGCGGCGCGGGCCTGCTGCTGAGCCAGGCGTGCGAGTACGAACTCCTCGACGGCGAAGTCGCGTTGACCGTCCTGCGCGCCACCGGCTGGCTGAGCCGCAACATCCACCCCTACCGCGCCGAACCGGCGGGCCCTCAACTCGCCGTCCCCGCAGCCCAGATGGTCGGTACGAGCACCGTCTCGTTCGCCGTGCTGCCGCACGCGGGCGACTGGCACGAGGCGGGACTCATGGAGGCGGCCGAACGCTACCGCCACCCACTCCACACCACGCCGGGCACGGGCGCGCACGACGCCCCACCCGCCGCCTGCCCCGGTCTGTCGGTCGAGGGCGCGGTCATGACCAGCCTTCGCCGACGCGACGGCGACCTGGAACTCCGGCTGGTCGCCGCGTCCCCCGAGCCGGTCACGGCGGTCGTACGAGGTCCGTTCACCGCCGCCCACCGCGTCGGTCTGCTGGGCGGCGGTGACAGTCGGACCGAAGCGCCCGCCGTCGAAGCCGGAACGGTCCGGATTACGCTGCGGGCCTGGGAGATCGCGACGGTACGTCTGTCCGGCGGCCCGGGTGGCGCCCGTCGGTGAACGGCGTGCTCACACCACCCGCACGACGTGTTTTCCCCGGACGCCGCCGGCCTCCAGCGCCCGGTGGGCGGCGGCGATACCGGCGAGCGGATGGACGGTGTCGACCACCGGGCGCACGTCGCCGCTCTCCGCGTACCGGGTCAGCTCGGCGAACAGCGCATGGCGGGGATTGCCGCTGAAGAAGCGCACGCGACGGGAGCCGTGGACCGTGGAGCGCAGGATGTACGACAGGCTCGCGGCGGCGTTGTCGATGTCGAAGGCGATGGCCACCATGCGCCCGCCCGGTGCCAACAGGCTTCGGTAGACCGGGTGTTGGGTGCCGACGGTGTCCATGACGACGTCGAACGTGCCCAGCGCGGACGCGTCGGTCGTCCGGTGGTCCAGCACCTCGTCCGCGCCCAGGCCCCGGACGAAGTCGAGACTCCTCGCACTCGCGAGAGCCGTGACATGAGCGCCGAAGACCTTGCCGATCTGCACGGCGACGCTGCCGACCCCGCCGCCGGCGCCGCGCACCAGAAGGCGTTCGCCGGGCCTGAGGCCGGCCTTGTCGCGCAGGGCGGTGATCGAGGTCGTGCCGCCCGCCAGCAGGGAGACGGCCTCCACCGGGCTGAGATTGCCCGGGGCGAGGGCGATCTGCCGGGGCCGTACGGTCACGTACTCCGCCGCGCTGCCGAACGTCGACCGCCCCAGGAGCCCCCACACCAGCTGCCCCACCCGTGGTCCGGTCACCGAGGGGCCGATCCCGGTGATCTCGCCCGCGAAGTCGAGCCCGGTGCGCTGCGGGAAACGGCGGCCCGTCACCAGGCGCACCTTCCCGGCCCGGCCCGCCAGTTCGCCGCCGTTCACGGTTGCCGCGTGGACGCGGACCAGCACCTCGCCGGGCCGTACCTCCGGCACCGGCACCTTGCCCTCGTACAGCACCTCCGGGGGTCCGTAACGGTCGAAGAGGGCTGCGCGCATCTCACTCATGATCTCGTCCTGTTCTCTGTACCGGCTCTCCCGATCAAGCTAACGCGGTAAACGGACGACGCCTTCCACTTGCCGTAAAGTGAGAGACATGCCTGCTCAGCCCTCTCGGAAGCCGGGCCCACCGGCCGGAACCGCCGCCACCGCCACCGCCGACGACGCCACCACGCTGCGCGCCGACGCCCAGCACAATCGCGACCGCATCCTCGAAGTCGCCCGCGAGGCGTTCACGACCCAGGGCACCGACGTCCCCCTGACGACGATCGCCCGCCGCGCCGGCGTCGGCCCCGCCACCCTCTACCGGCGCTTTCCCACCCGCGCCTCTCTCGTCAGCGAGGCCTTCGCCGAACAGCTCAGCCTCTGCGCCTCCGTCCTGGACGACGCACTGGCCGACCCCGACCCCTGGCACGGACTGTGCACCGTCATCGAGAAGGTCTGCGCCATGCAGGCCACGGACCGGGGCTTCACCGCGGCCTTCTTCGCCGAGTTTCCCGACACCGTCGACTACCAGCGCGAGCGCGCCCGCGCCGAGGACATCCTCGGCGAGCTGGTACGCAGGGCCAAGGCCACCGGTCAACTGCGCGCGGACTTCGACCCGGCCGACATCACCCTGCTGCTGCTGGCCAACAGCGGCGTCGTCGGAGAGTCCCGGCAGATCTCACAGGCGGCGTCCCGACGACTGGTCGCCTACCTCCTCCAGTCCTTCGGACCCGACCACGCCGAACCTCTGCCGCCTCCGGCGCCGCTGGGCCTGCACCGGCTCCACACGACCGGGCGCAAGCCCTGGGAAGGCTCCGCGGCGGCCCAGGAGACGAGGAACCCCAGACCTTCGTAGGCGTTCGTAGGCGTTCTGGCCGGGGCCTCGCGGTCGTCGAGGAACAGCGGGCCACGAGTGCTTGACTCTCCCACGAGAGGAGAGTCGAGAGTGGAGCGCATGCGCAAGGACGACTCGTCGCGGCCCACGTGGAGCATCGGGGCCGTGGCGCGGCAGATCGGGCTGCCGGTGAAAGTGGTCAGGCACTGGTCGGACGTCGGCGTCGTGGCGCCGGTCGGCCGGACCGCCGGCGGCTACCGCCGCTACGACACCGCCGGCGTGGCCCGGCTACAGCTGGCCCGCACGCTGCGGGATCTGGGGCTGGGGCTCGGTGACATTCGGGCTGCCCTGGATCGCGAGGACGGGCTTCCCGAGGTGGCGGCGGCGCACGTCGAGGCTCTGGAGAGGCGGATCCGCCGCCTGCGGACCCACCAGGCCGTTCTGCGCACCGTCACACGCCGTACCACTCATGAAGGACTCGCCCTGATGACTCGCACTGCCCGTATGTCCCCCGACGAACGCCGCGAGCTGGTCCACGACTTCCTCACCGACACGCTCGGCGAGCTGGACGTTCCCCACTTCCGCGAAGGGCTCCTCGCGGCCGGCGCCGACCTCTCGGAAGATCCCACCGACGAGCAGGTGGAAGCCTGGCTGGAGCTGGGTGAGCTGGTCGCCGAGGGGGAGCTGCGGTCCGCCATGCGGCGCCTCGCGACGTACGCCGCCCGTCAGGAGCCGGGAGCGCGGGACTCCGCCACGGCGCAGGAGATGCGCGCCCTCACCGAGACCTGGACCGCACGCGTACGCGAGGCGATACACACCGGCACCGCGGCGGACTCCCCGGCCGCCGACCACGTCGTCTCGGAGATCGTCGCCGCCTGGCTGCCCAGCAGCGCGAACACCGCCCCCGCCGTGACCGCCGACGGCGCCGAAGCACGCAAGCTGCTGTGTGAGCAGCTCACCGCCGCGGCCGAGCCCGCCGTCGAGCGCTTCTGGCAACTGCTCTGCGTCCTCGGCGGCCGGCCCGCACCCGCCGGAATCGCCGGGGAGGGAGAGTGGCTGACCACCGCGCTGCGTGCCAACCCCTCGCCCGGCGCGCGAGGGGCCCGGCTCGAAGCCCTCTACACGGACGACACCGACCCGTGGCCGGGCGGTGTCCTGGACGCGTTCACGCGTGTCCAGGACACGGTCGGCGCACTCGTACGCGCGACGGCCCCGGACCGGTTCGACCGGCCGACCTCCTGCACGGACTGGACCGTACGGGATCTGCTCGACCATCTGGTGTGGGAGAACATCATCTGGGGCGGCCTGGCCCAAGGCACGCCCCCCACCGACGGCCACACCGAGGACCACCTCGGCGACGACCACGTCGCCGCCTTCGAGACCGCCGCCGCCGACGCCCGCGCCGCCTTCCGGCAACCGGGCATGCTGGACCGGTCCTTCGGCCCGGCCCCCGGCCGCCGCCTGGTCGAGCAACTGCTCATCGAGCTGCTCGTGCACGGGTGGGACCTCGCGACCGCGCTCGACCGCGACCGCGACCTTGAGCCGGACATCGCGCGTGCCGCCCTGCCGGTCGTCCGGGAGATCTACGGCGACCTGCCCCGCACCGCCGGCGGCTCCATCGCCCCGGCGAAGCCCGTACCCGAGCACGCCCCGGCCCTTGACCGGGTAGCCGCGTATCTAGGCCGCCGTGTCCCGCACTGATCGGGTCCATGAGCCGCGGCGGCGGTGGAAGGTCCTCGTCATATCGTGATCCGGCCGCTGTCGGTGCCGTGCGCTTGAATCACCCCATGGACGACTCGGCGCGCATGTGGATCACCCCCGTTCCCGCACTGGATCCGGACGGACCTCCGGCGGTGCTCCTCGGTCACGACAGTGCCTCGCGGGACGCCGGGGAGCGCATGATCTCCCGGCTTCTCGACCGTGGGCACGAAGGCGAGGAGGGGGTGTTCTATCTGCTGCCGTTCGACCTCTCGGCCCGCTACGAACGGACCGGCGACCGGCTCGCGGTGGTCGTCACCACCTCCAGGCAGCTCCTCGCGCGGGACGGCGCCGATCCCGCCGAACCCGCAGGTCCCGGCGAGTTTCCCGGCGACGGTGTGGACGGTGACCGGGTCGTCCTGCTGCGCCGTGAGATCGTGACGGATTTCGTGCCCGCCGAACAGGGCGGGGAGAAGCAGCCGGTGCTCCTGATCGACCACGACGGCTCGGCGGCCTCGCTCGCGGAGTTGTTCGACCGTTTCGACGAGGGCGAGGCCGGCATAGCCGTCCTCAACGCCGAGTGACTGTGGTCCGGCCCGGCGGACGCCACACCCGCCGGGCCGGGGCTTGGGTCAGCTGTGCTTGACGCTGACGTTGTACAGGGTCGTCTCGCCGTAGTTGCTCGTGTCACAGGGCGAGGAATTGCCGCAGTTCGCCTGGGTGTAGACGCCCGCCTTGAAGTATCCGGTGGTGAACTTCACCGGGATGGTGGTCTGGAGGACCCCGTTGTAGTACGCCTTGATGTTGCCGCCGCCGACGACGAACTTCGCCTCGAACTCCGTCCCGAGCTTGTAGTTGTCGGTGATGAGCTTGTGGTGGGTGTCGTTGTCCTTGGTGACGTAGAGGCTGCTGCCTTCGAGGCGGAAGACCGACCGGTCGTTGCCGTCATGGATCTGACCGGCCACCACATGGCTCTTGGTGGCGGGCAGCCGGTTGATGGCCTGGTCGATGATGAGGGTGTGCGTCCCCGAGGTGGACGACCAACTGGCGTTGGTCGCACCGTTGTTGGTCATCTCCCGCAGTTCCGAGCGCGGGTAGGACGTGTTCGTCGTCGTCGCCCCGTTCACGGCGGCGCGGAACTTCACCCCGTCGCACGCCGAGGTCGGCGTGAACCAGGGGGCGTTGTTGTACGAGGCGAGAGCCGGCTGCTTGATCTCCAGCGGCTGGGTGCCGGAGGCGTTGGGGTCGTCGACCGGCAGCTGGATCTTCCAGTTGCTGGTCAGCCCGAGCACCTTGGAGGGTGACGCGCACGCGGCCGACTCGGCCGCGACGGCCGTCGGTCCGGCGGTGAGCAGCGTCGCGCCGAGGCCCAGCGAGGCGAAGGCGCAGGCCGCCCGGCCGTGGCGGGTGCGGAGGGTGAACTTGTACATGTGCGACTCCTGTTCAGGAAAACGGTCGGTTGCCGAGCTGAGGGGGGTGGTTATCTCCTCCGTTCATGTACATGACAATCCTGGTGCCGGTCCCGTCGGCACCCGCATCAGGAAATCCGGGGGTCCGGCGGAGAGAGGCGCGGGCGGGCGGCCCGCACGCCCGCGCTCCCTCGTCCGCCGGTCAGTGCCATTCCGCCTTGTCCACCACGTTGACCAGCGGTTCACCGGCCATGAAGCGCCGGGCGTTCGCCAGGAACACGGCGAACCGCCGCTCGTCCGCGTGCGGACCCGCGCCCGCGACATGCGGTGTGATGAGGACATCGGGGCGGCGCCACAACGGGTGGTCCGCCGCCAGTGGTTCGGTCTCGAACACATCGAGCGCCGCCCCGCGCAGCCGCCCCGCTTCGAGCGCCGCCACGAGCGCGTCGAGCCGGACGGTCGGCCCTCGCCCGATGTTGACCAGACAGGCACCGGGCTTCATCAGGGCGAGGCGGCCGGTGTCCATCAGCCCCTCGGTGTGCGGGGTGTGCGGCACGGTCAGCACGACGAGGTCCGCCAGGGGGAGCCGCGCGTCGAGCCGGTCCGCCGGGTGGAGCCGGGTGAAGCCCTCGACGGGACCCGTACGCCGGGTGTCGACGCCCTCCACCTCGGTGCCGAAGGCGGCGAGCAGCCGCCCCACCTCCGCGCCCACGGCACCCACCCCGACCACCAGCGCGCGGCTCTCCGTGAGCGGCACCACGGAGCCGGGATCCCAGTCGGGTGCCCACCGCACGGCCTGCTGGTCACGCACATAGCGGGGCAGGCCCCGCGCCAGGGCGAGCACCAGCGCCAGAGTGTGCGCCGCCACATGGTCGGTGTACGTGTCGCGCATGTTGGTGACGACGACCGGGTGCTCGATCAGTGCCGGATAGTAGAAGCCGGGCGGCGGACCGGCCTGCGGGACCTGGAGCCAGCGCAGCCGTCCGGCGTGCGGCAGCAGCTCCGGGGGGAGGGTGCCGTACGCGGCGTCCGCCTCGGCCAGCGCCCGCGCCGCCTCTCGCGGTTCCTCCGGCCGCAGGACCCGGATGCCGGGCACCTCCCGCGTCAGCCGCCCCGCCCACTCCTCGGTCGCCGGGGCCTGCGGCGGCAGCATCACCAGGGTGTACGGGCCGGGCCCGCCGTTGCGACCGCCGTCCGTACCGCCATTCCGATTGCCGTCCGTACCGCCGCTCATGCCGCGAACTCCATTCTGTCGGCGGTCACTTCGTGCCGCAGCCGCTGCCCCCGTGCGTACCGGGCCAGTTCCTCCGCCATGGCCCGGCCCAGCCGTCTCCGCTCCGGCCCGAGATTTCCCGCGAGATGCGGGGTCACGACGATGTTCTCCAAGGAGAACAGAGGCGATCCGGCAGGTGGCGGCTCCGGATCGGTCACGTCGAGCGCAAAGAACAGATCGGGTCGGCGGGCCGCCACGACGGCCAGCGCCTCCTCGTCGATCAGCCCGCCGCGCGCCGTGTTGATCAGGGTGGCGTCCCGCTTCATGGACCCCAGCAGCCGGCCGTCGACCATGCGCCGGGTCGCGGGCAGCAGCGGGGTGTGCAGACTGACGACGTCACTCGTCGCGAACAGCTCGTCGAGGCCCGTGAGCCGCACACCGAGTGCCGCCGCCTCCGACGGGTCGGCGTACGGGTCGTACGCCTGGACACGTACCGCGTGCCGGCCGAGCAGCTGGGCCGTGGCGCGCCCGGCGGCCCCGAGCGAGACCAGTCCGACGACGGAGCCTGCGGTGCCCCGTTCGGCCTCCCGGGGTACCGGCGCGCGGGCGGCTCGGTTCCGCAGGACGTACCGCCAGCCGTGCTTCAGCGCGAACAGCACCTGGGCCAGGGTGAATTCGGCGACGCAGTCGGCGATGACCGACCCGGCGGCGCTGACCCGGACACCGCGCTCCCAGGAGTCGGCGGTGACGACGTGGCGTACCGATCCCGCCCCGTACAGCACCAGTTCGAGCCGGGGAGCGGACGCGAGCAGTTCCGCGTCGAGCCGGGGCGCGCCCCAGCCGGTGATCAGGACCTGGGCGGCGGCGAGTTGGTCCGGCGGCAGCCGGTCGGCCGCCAGATTGGGGCTGGGGACCGTGACGTACCGCTCGACGGCCGCACGCTCCTCGGGTCCGTACACGTCGTCGAATCGCGCCGGGTCCATGGCGTAGATACCGGTGAGCGTCATGCGGTCTCCCGTACGGCGGATCGCAGGGCTTCGAGCCGGGCGGACGACGCCAGCCCCGCGTGGTAGAAGCGGATGTCCCGCGCGCCCGCGGCGCGCAGTCCGGCGACCCGGGCGGCGAGTTCGCCCGGCGGGTCGTCGATGACCGAGATGTTGGCGACGATCGGGACGGTGGTGTTCTGCGCGGCGTTCTTCACCCGCGTCAGCGCCGCGTCCGGCTCGTCCCAGCACTTGAGTACGTACGCGTCGGCCGGCCCGTCGTAGCGGGCGAGTTCCAGCGCGCTGTCGGGACCCGTCGCCTGCGGGTTGTCCTCGGCCATCAGCAGCAGCTCACGCCCGCCCGCGACATCGGCGATACGGTGCGCGAGAGCGGTGATGACGGACCGGCGGTGGTCGAAGAGCCGCTGCGCGCGGGCCTCGCCGAGTGTCTCGGCCAGGGTCGGGGCGACGATGCGTCCCTCCCGCAGCTCCCCGTCGACGGCGGTACGGATGTCCCGCGCCAACTCCTCGGGATCCAGCCCGTCGGCCCGCTCGCCCGGGCCGTTCGCGAGCGCGGTCCGGCAGGACCCGCACAGGCAGACGGACAGCAGCGCGCGGCAGCCGGGGGAGAGGTCGGCCCCGTGCGTCTTCTCGTGGTGGCTGCCGTGCTCGAAGCCCAGCCAGCCGCAGGCCTCCAGCACCAGCGCGGGCACGTCGTACCTGGTGCAGACCTCCCGGGCGAGATTCACCGCGTACGCGGCGACGTCCGGGTGCGCGGGGCAGAGCGCGTACGGATACCGCTCGTCGTAGGCGTTGCGCACGGTCAGTTCGGGGGCCCCGGCGCCCAGGGCCGAGGAGTGCGTGAGCACGAGCCACGCCTCCGTGCGCAGCCCCGCCCCGGCCAGCGCGGCGGTCGCCGCCCCGAACCGGTCGGGCACCTCCACACCCCAGGAGGGGGCCGGCGGTCTCAGCCGCTGGCCTCGCCAGATGTCCGGCGACAGCGGGAAGTACGCGGCGGCGTGCGCGGCGTGGACGACCCGGTGGCGCGGATGGCGCGGGGTGATCGCCCGTACGGCGTGATAGCTCGCCTGGAGCGTCACCGAGCCGACTCCCAGCGCGGCCAGGTGCTCGGCGGCGGCCGGGTCGCCCACGATGTCCCAGGTGTAGGCGAAGACGCCGTCCGAGCCGGTTGGATTCGATCGGGTCACGCGGGTCACTCCTTGGTCGCGCCGGCCAGGCCACGCACGAAGTAGCTCTGGAAGAAGATGAAGACGAGCAGCATCGGCAGGAAGGAAATGGTCATTCCGGCCGCGAACCCGGTCCAGTCGACGGAGTGTTCACCCTTGAACGAGAGCATGCCGACCGCGAGATTCTGGAGTTCCGGCTGGCCCAGGGTGAAGACCAGGGGAATGTTGAACTCGTTCCAATTGGTGACGAACTGGAAGATCACCACGACCGCGATCACCGGTTTCGCGAGCGGCAGCACCAGCCAGAACGTACGCAGGAATCCGGCGCCGTCCAGCTTGGCCGCGTCGAACAGATCGGGCGGCACGCTGGAGAAGAACCCGATGAACAGCAGCACGTACAACGCTCCCGCCGCCCCGGACATCGCCAGGATCACACCGGCGCGGGTGTTGAGCAGCCCGAGCTGCTCCACGAGCACGAATTGCGGGATGATGATGGAGGCGACCGGAATGAACAGCGTCGCCACGATCGTGCGGTGCAGCAGCTTGCGGCCGGGGAATTCGTACCGCGCGAGGATGTAGCCGCACAGCGCCGACTTCACCAGCTCCACGAATGTGGGGATCACCGTGTACAGAACGGTGTTGTAGAAGTAGCGGGAGAATCCGGCGTTCACCCAGGCGCGGCGGAAATTGTCGAAGTTCAGCTGGTCGGGTATCAGACTCGCTCCGCCGGTGAACAGTCCCGTCTGTGTTTTGAAGGCTCCCGAGACCGTCCACAGGAACGGGTAGATCCACAGGAGCGAGACGACGAGGAGCAGCGGCAGCGTGATGAGATTGAGGCGATTTCCCCTGGCCATGGGGCGACGCCTGTCGTTGCCGGCCATCAGACTCCGTACTCCTTCCGGAGTTTCTGGGCGCGCCGGACGAAGAAGCCCTGGCTCATGACGATGAGGAAGGCGATGACGGAGAAGAGGAGAGCGGCGGCGGAGGCATAGCCGTAGGCGAAGGGCACGGTGCCGAAGGCCCGGTCGTAGATGAAGTACGAGACGACATAGGTGCTGGTGCCCGGTCCGCCGCCGGTGAGGGTGACGACGAGCCCGAACACATGCATGGCGTTGACCAGGCCCAGCAGCAGGATGACCACGGCCACCGGCTTGATGATGGGCAGGGTGATACGGGCGAGTTTCTGCCACTCCGTGGCGCCGTCGAGTTCGGCGGCCTCGTACAACTCCTCGGGCACGTTCTGGATGGCGGCCATCCAGTAGATGACGTACTGGCCGAAGACCTGCCACACCGAGATGAGCACCAGCGCGATCAGCGCGCTCCAGCGCGAGGCGAAGACGTCGACCGACTCGTCGATCAGGCCGACGTCCCGCAGCAGGGCGTTCAGGGCGCCGTTGGACGGGTTGAGCAGATAGGTGAAGACGAGACCGGCCATGGCGACCGGAATGATGAGCGGCGCGAAGAACGTCGTACGGAAGAACTTCTTGCCCCGCAGCCATTTCCGGGTGAAGAGCACGGCCGCTATCAGGGAGAGCGGAAGTTTGATCACCGTGGTGAGGACGGCGAATATCAGGGTGTTGGCGACCGCCAGCCAGAACAGCTCGTCGGTGAGGATCGAGCTGTAGTTGCCCGCGCCGACATAGTCCTCCACCGGGCCGCTGCCGGACCAGTCGAAGAACGAGTAGTAGACCGTGGCCGCCAACGGCCAGAGCGTGAAGCCCAGATAGAGCAGGAGGAAGGGCGCGAGGAAGAGCGCGACCCATATCCGGTTCCAGCCCTTGGCCCGCTCGCGGGGGCGCTCGCCGTCGGCCGGCCGGTCCTGCCCGCTGTCACGTCGCGGCCCTTTCCTCTTGTGCGGCTCGTCCTCGTGCGGCAGGGGCGTCGGCGCCCCGGCCGGGGGAGGTGGGGCGGTCCGTGCGGAGACCATAGAGAGTTCCTTGATTCCATATCCGGAGGGTGCGGAGGATCACCGGCGCGGGAGTTCCCGGTTCGAGCGCGATTCGCGATTCGCGATTCGCGATTCGCGATTCGCGATTCGCGATTCGCGATTCGCGGTTCGCGGTTTCCGATTCGCGTTTCGCGTTTCGCGTACGGCTCGGGCGGCGGTCGCCGGACTACTTCGGGTACTTCTCCTGCGGGTAGTCCTCGGTGTACTTCCAGTCCGCGAAGGTGTAGCAGTCGATCGACACCTTGAGTCCGGACGCCGCTTCCTTCTTGAGTTCCGACTCCAGAATCCGCTGGCGTTCGGCGACGAGCTTCTTCGCCTCGGGCGCGAGCGGCTTGCCACTGGTCAGGGCGGCGACCATCGCCTCGTACTCCCAGTTGGGCCGCTCCGAGATGGCCTTGACATAGGCGTTCGACTTGACGAGATCGGGGCATTTGCGTACGGCCACGGGGACTTCGACGCGATATCCCGGCTGCTCCGCGATCTTCATGATCTTCTGGATGGCCGGATCGTCGATGCGCTTCGCGTTGTCCGTGAAGGCGAGGGTCCCGAAGCCGGCCTTCAGATACTCCTTCGCGAAGTACCCGTCGGGCTCGGTCATCCACTGGAGGAACTTCCAGGATTCCGCCGACTTCTTGGTCTGGGCGCTCACCCAGTACTTGTTGCCGTCGTGCTGGCGGGCGAGCGCTCCGGTCGCGCCGCCGTCCGGAACGGGGCGCGGCGCCACGGTGTACTGGTCGGCCGGGAAGCCCTGGCTGTTCCAGACGCTGGGCACCCAGGTGCCGTCCAGATAGACGCCGGCCTGTCCGACGGCGAACTGCTGGCGGCTGAAGTTCTTGTCGTTGAGTCCCGGTGCGATGTACTTCTTCTTCTGAAGGTCCTGGATGTAGTCGAACGTCTTGAGCGCCTGCGGGTCGTCGAGGGCGAACTTGCCCTTCCGGAAGTCGAAAAAGAGATCCGTCGAGGCGCCCGACGCGAGCGCGTACCAGATGCGCTGGAGGTCAAGTCCCTTGTTGGGCGAGGCGATACAGGAAGCCTTCGTCCTGTCCGTGATCCGCTCGCAGGCGTCGGTGAGTTCCGACCAGGTGGCGGGAGGGCTGTCGGGGTCGAGACCGGCGTCCTTGAACACCTTCTTGTTGAGGAACATGTAGCCCGGACCCCAGTAGAGGTTCTCGGAGAACGGGAATCCGTATGTCTTGCCCTCGTGGGTGTTGATCCCCTCCACGAAGGAGCCCTCGGGCCAGCGGTCGGTGAAGGACTTCGGCACCTTGCCGTCGCCGTTCAGCGGCTGGATCCACTTCTGGTCGAGCAGTTGGGCCATGTCCGTCGGACCGGCCGGCCGCCAGTAGAAGATGTCCGGGCCCTGTTTGCTCTGGAAGGCGAGCGGCAGGGTCTTCACGTACTCGTCCTGGGATATCGACCGCCACTCGATCGCGGTGCCCGTCTCCTTCTCGTACTGGGCGGCGACCTTCTTGTGGAAGTCGGTCTGCTCCGCCGAGAAGTCCCAGACGGTGAGCGTGGCCGACGCGGAGCTGTCGCCGCTCGTGCCACATCCGGCGAGCGCCGTCCCCGTCAGGGCGAGCGCTCCCGCAGCCCCGACCCATTTTCTCCTGAGCATCACTGACCTCCAGCTGTCGTCCACGCCGGACCGAAGGGCCCGAGGTGCGGATGAGGCTAGGTGCGGGTTTCCCGCTGTGCAAGCGTTTTCACAAGATCAACTTAGCGAACCGAGTGGGTGCTTGTGTCGATGATGCTCTGAGCTGGCTTTATGTGAAGAGATGGCTGGTCGCGATGGTTCGCTGGTAGATTCGGGGAAACGTTTTCACAGAACGGTGAGTCGGTCGTGCACGGCCGGCGTACGGAAGGGGTGTGGGCAGGGCGCCCCGCCTCGGCATGATGGGATAGCGGCAACGGAATCGGAGGCGTCCTTGAGCAAGTCGCGGGAACGGACGGGCAGAACGAATGGGTCCGAACGGCCCCGGGTGACCATCCGAGATGTCGGCGCCGCCGCCGGTGTCTCGACCTCCACGGTCTCGCGTGTGCTCAACGGCACCGCCAAGGTCGACGCGTCGCTGGCCCGCCGTGTCCAGGACGCGGTGGCCGACCTGGGATACCGGCCGAACGCCGCCGCGCAAGGACTCGCGAAGGGCGAGGCGGGCGCCATCGGCGTACTGGTCCCCGATCTGGCGAACCCGTACTTCCCGGACGTTCTGAAAGCGGTCTCCCGCGCGGCCCGGGGCTATGGGCGCCGAGTCATGATCATGGAGTCGGACGAGGACGCGGCGAGCGAGTACGACCTCGCCCTCGACCTGATGCGGTCCTGCGACGGAGTGCTGCTCTGCTCGACCCGGATGGACCGCGCGTCACTGGCCGAACTCGCCCTCCACTCACGGCCGATGGTCCTGGTCAACCGGATGGCGCCCGGCCTGAGCACCCCTTCGGTCTCGGTGGACTTCTACGGCGGGATGGCCCTGGTCTGCGGACATCTGACCCAGCTCGGCCACCGCCGGGCGCTCTACCTCAGCGGCCCGGAGACCTCGTGGGCCAATGCCGAGCGCATCCGGGCGTTCGACGCGGCGGCGGCCTTCGGCCTGGAGGTGACGATCGTCCCGTGCGGTACGACCAGCCGCCACGGCCACCAGGCCGTCAGCGCGCTGGCCGACTCGGCGCTCGCCGACTCGGTGCCGGCCGACTCCGCGCCGGTTGACTCCGCGCCGGCCGGCCCCGCAGCGATCGGCCCCGGCTCGGGCGCCACCGCCATCGTCGCGTACAACGACCTCGTCGCGCTGGGCGCGATGGCCGCGCTGGAGGAGCGTGGCATCACCGTCCCCACCGGCATGTCCGTCATCGGCTGCGACGACCTCGCCCTCGACAGCCAGCTCTCCCCGGGCCGCCTCACGACTGTGTCCGGGGCCCGGAACCAGCTCGGCAAGACGGCCGTGGACACGCTGGAACTCCTCATGACCGCCGAGTTCGACGGCGAACCCGGCCTGATCCCGATGAACCTGATCGTCCGTGACACGAGCGCCCCGCCGCGCCCGTCCGCAGCGGTCTCGTCCTGAGGAGGCGGACCCATGGTGAGACCGGCGGTCGGAGCGGCCCCGCGCCGCTGTGCGGAGTGCTCCGGGTACGAGTACGGCGGCGCGCCCGCCTGTACGGCCTGCCGGGAACTGGTCGACGGCATCGTGGAGGACGAATGGTCCGACCTCCTGCGCCGGTGGGACGTCGCCCATGACCAGGAGGCCGCGCTCGCCGAGATGGTGGCGGCCGAACCCGACCGCCACGACTGGCGGGTGGTCGACGCCGCGCTCGACCGGCTCGACTGCGCGGACTGCGGTGACCGGCTCGGCCGCGGCCCCGTGGGCTGCTTCGCCTGCGACCGGGCCCACGGCTTCCGCTACGCCGCGATCGAGACGGACCGGCCGGGCGTCCCGAGGGGCAACGAGCACGCCGTCCGGGTCAACGTCTCCGTACTGCGCAGGCCCCATGTCACCTCCGCGAACGAACTCCTCGCACGGCGACTGCTGTTGCCCCTCCTCCTGATCGGGTTCCTGCCCACCACCGAAGAGGCCCAGCGGATGAGCGCCCCGATCAAGAGCGGCACCCGGACACAGGCCACCCACCTCGTCGAGCAGGTCGTCGAGCAGATCATCGAGGACGCGGCGGCGCGGCGGCACACGGGCCGCCGCGGTCCTCCCGGACGGGACGACGGCTGAGCCGAGCGCCACGGGCGTCGGCTATCCGATGGTCACCACGCGCGCCCACGCGGGCGGCGAGTCCGGCACATAGTCGGGATCGTCCTCGTTCCACGACCCGGTGGACCGGTCGAACAGCCCGACCACCGTCCGGCACGACGGCCGGCTGTCGGGCCACGGGGTCTGACCGTCCGTCAGGACCACGATGACATCCGGCCGATGGCCCTTCCGGAGCGCCCTGGCGAAGCCCGTACGCAGATCCGTCCCCCCACCGCCCACCAGCGGAATCCCGGCGGCCCGGCACAACGGGTGCACGATCTCCGACGCCGCGTCGCACGGCAGCACCGTGATCAGATCCCGACGGCCGCCCACGGCGCGGGAGATGGCGGCGACCTCGTGGAGCGCGCCGCCCAGTTCGGAGTCGCTGACCGACGCGGACGTGTCGATGATGACGGCCACCCGGGGCGGCCGGCGCCGCAGACTCGGCAGTACGGTGCCGGGCACCCCGGCCGAGCGCCGCGACGGTCTGCCGTACGTGTAGTCCTCGCCCGCGCCGGAGCCGGAGGTCGCCGAACGGACCGCCGCGCCCAGCAACTCCCGCCACGGCTGCGGCGGATGGAACGCCTCCTCCGCCCACCGTTGCCACCCCTGCGGCGCGTCCCCCGGGCGAGCCCTGATGCCCTGCGCCACCCGGAACCGGACGGCGTCCCGTTCCTGCGCGCTCAGGCCGTGCGAGCCGTTCGGCCCGAGGTCCCACCCCCGTGCCAGTCCGTCGGAGCCGCTGCCGCAGTCCAGCCAGGCCATACTCTGCGTATACGGACCGAGCCGGAACTGGCGCAGATAGTCCTCCATCAGCTCCCCCGACGGCAGTCCCAACGAGTGCGGCCCGACGGCGCCCTCGGGCCGTGCCAGCCCGTCCCCGAACGCGTCGTCGTTGATCTCGCAGTCCGCCGCGATGTTCATCCGCAGTCGCTCAGCCGGGCCGGTCAGCTCGTGTGCCCGCGCGATCCGGTCGCTGCGGCCGTGGTGGTCACGGAGCAGATGCGACACCTCGTGCACCCAGACCCCGGCCAGCTCCGCCACCGGTGTCCGGGCCACGAACGCCGGCGAGACGTAGCACCGCCAGTGCCGGTCGACGGCCATGGTCGGGACCTCGCGCGACTCCACGACATGCAGCGCGAACAGCGCGGTCGCCATGAAGGGCCGGACCCGGACGGCGTGCAGCCGGGCGGCGAACAGCTTGTCGAGGTCCAGCACTCCCGGCGCGCTCATGTCCACGTCCACGTCCACGTCCACGTCCGCGTCCGTGTCCGCGTCCATGCCCATCTCCGTGTCCGGGGTCATCGTTCCGCCCGCGCGGCCGACCCGGCACCGACCGCAGCCCGGTCCGCCCGCCGGGAGAGGGACACCGCCCCGGCGAGCCGGTCGATCGACGCCGGCACGTCCCACTCCTCCTGCCGCAGCGACGCGAGTGTGGTCGCCGGGACGACCACCAGATCCGGTGCCCCGGTCTCCATCGCCCGCACCAGCAGCGCCCACGCCGCGTCCCACCGGGACTTCTCCGGGCGCTCACGGACCGCACTCACCACACCGTCGAGGACCGCCTGGCGCAGATCACCGCGCTCGGGCAGGGCGGCGCCCGCCGGATCGGCGAGCAGCGTCTCGGGGTCCGGGAGGTCCATCCGGTCCAGGGAGGCCAGCAGTTCGAGCCCCGGACCGTCCCCCACCGTGCCCCTGACCAGCAGCGAGAGTACGTCCCGCGAGGACCCGGCGGCGGTCGCGAAGGCGATCAGACGCAGCGTCATCTCCCAGCTGCGCGGCGACGGCCAAGGGCCGCCCTGACGTGTCTCGTTGCTCGGCAGCCGGTGTACGAGCCCGGCCCGCGCGGCGAGCAGCCCGCACACGGCACGGCGGGCGAAGTCCACGGCCTCCGGCAGCCGCCGGGGATCCAGCCGTGGCAGGGTCGCCACCGGCCAGGTCCCCCCGAGGCCGCGCACCACCACGTCGTGATCGTGCGTCCAGCGCAGATGCACGAACCGGTTCGCCAGCGGCGGGCTCAGCTCCCACCCGTCGGCCGCCGAGGACCGGGGATTGGCGGCGGCCACGATCCGTACCCCGGGGGGCAGTTGGAGCGCGCCGATCCGTCGTTCGAGTACGAGCCGCAGGAGGGCCGCCTGCACGGCGGGCGGCGCGGTGGACAACTCGTCCAGGAACAGCAGCCCGCGCCCGGCCCGTACGAGTCGGACGGCCCAGTCCGGCGGGGCCATCGGGACGCCCTGCTCGGCGGGGTCGTCCCCGACGATCGGCAGGCCCGCGAAGTCGGAGGGCTCGTGCACGCTGGCGATCACCGTCGTCAGCGGAAGGTCGAGCGACGCGGCGAGCTGCGTCAGCGCGGCGGTCTTGCCGATGCCCGGCTCACCCCACAGAAGTACGGGCAGGTCGGCGGCCACGGCCAGGGTCAGCGCCTCCAACTGGATGTCGGGGCGCGGTTCGGTGGTCGTATCGCGCAGCAGGGCCAACAGGTCACCGGCCACGTCGAGTTCGGTGGGCATGGAAGGGGTGCTCGTGGACAAGTGGCATCACCTTTGGGTTCGTTGAGAAAGAGAGAAAGGAAGAGGAAGAGGAAGGGGTCAACACGGGGACCGGCAGGTCCCACGGCCGATCGGTCCCGCGTCAGCGGGTGGACACGTCACGTGGATGCGAGCGGAGATCGCGAGGACGTTGCTCACCTGGCCGATTGCGGCCGGACCTCGGGCCGGGGCCGACCAGCCCCGCCCTGAACAGGCCGTGGACGACCCGCCGTTGCGCGGCGGCCTCCAGCTCGTCGCGGAGAGCGCCGTCGCGCAGCAGTGCGTCGGGCCCCAGCAGACCCTCGACGACGGCCAGCGCACCGGCCGCGTCGCCGTGGTCGAGGCGTTCGCGGACACCGGGGAGGCAGTCGGGATTCCGGTGCGCCTCGTCGATCGCCCGCAGACAGGCGAGCGGAGTCCCGGTCAGCTCGGCCAGCAACTCCTCCCGCCGGATCTCGACCGGATCGTGGTCCAGCGGCGCCAGCACCCCGTCGACCAGGGCGATTCGGTGCGGCGCTCCCCGGCACTCCACGACGCGGGGTGCTCCCGCCGATTCCGATGTGCGCGCGGGACCCGGTGACCGCGTGTGGCCCGGTACGAGCGCCGCGGCGACCAGTGGGTGCAGCCGATCGGCCTCGATCGCACCGGCGCGGATCAGCTCCAGGTCGGGCAGTACCCAGGTCGCCGCGTCGGGCAGGACCGGCGGCGCGGGTGCGCCGCCGGTCCTGCCCGACGGCGCGATCCGCAGTACGGGCGGCCCGGAGCCGCCGTCCGTGACCAGCTCCAGGTCCAGCCGGCGCCGCGCCCGGAGCCGTACGGTGAACGCGCCGTCGGACCGCCCCTCGGCCCGGAGCAGGATCGCCGCCTCGTCGGCCCACCGGCCGACGGCGCAGCCGCGCCCGTCGGGCACCCGCTCCACGACAGCCGGGTCCAGCCACGAACGCCGCGAACGCCGCGAACGGCCTTCGCCGGAAGGTGAGTTGACGCCCGCCCGGACGGCCAGCTCGTCGGTCCTGCGCGCGTCCCACAGATGGCGGTGCAGATCGAGCCGGAACCGCCGGTCGGGACGGGGATGCGGATGACGGCGGGTACCGGCGTCGGCCAGGGAGCCGTCCCACAGCGCGAGGCTGATCCGCTGACCGGCGTCCGCCCAGGCGGGCGGAGTCCGGGCGACGAGGCTCACGGGCCCCGTGGCGCCGTCGTACCGGGCCAGGGCGACCGTCAGTCCCGGGCGCAGCAGACCGTCAGGCGCGATCCTCGGCAGATGCCAGCGCAGCAGGTCGGGTGCCAAGTGGCGGAGATCGGCCCGGAGTCGGGCCGCGATGTCACGACCGTGGGTACGCGCCACGGCACGCGGATCGACATCGACATCGATTCCCGCAGCGGCGCACGCCCCGGCCCAGTCGCCGACGAGGCGGCGGTCGGTCGCGGTCTCGATCATGGACGGCGGCACGGCGTACGCACGCACACGCGGCCAGAAGGAGGAGCGCGGGGAGAGGGAGGGGAGGGAAGTCCCGTTCGCGGATCCAGTGAGCATCAGCACTCACCTTGCGCGGACGGGTCCCCCAATCTGCGAGAGGAGAAGGTAGTCATCGCGGCGACCATAGCGCTCCTGACCCCGAACCGCCAGATCCTTTTCGCCGGACGCAACTCTCGCACCCGCCCTCGTACTTGCCCTCGCCCCCGGCCCGCCCCCGACGTCGGGGACGTCGCACTCTGTTGACACGACGAAGGTCCGCTCGCTTTACTCCTCACAACGTCGCAGCTGAGCGAGCAGAGCTGAGCACACGGCGCCAGAGGTACGCCTAGCCGGTGGACGGGCCCATGGGAGCCCGCAAGCCCGGACAGTGTCGCCAGGATCGCTCCAGGGTCCGAGGCGGGGACGTACCCTCCATGTTTCTGGAGCTCGACTGTGAGCATCACACGTGTCCGTTCCCGCCGGTTCCTCACCGGGGTCGCGGGCCTCGCGGCAGCGTTGATCACCCCCCTCCTCGCCTCGTCCTCCGCGGGCGCCTCGGCCGCCGCCGCGCCCCTTCCGCCGGTCCACGCCGGATTCGACTACCAGATCGGCGGCGCGTACCCGCCGCCCTCCGGGGTGAGTGTGGTCAGCCGTGACCGCGAGGACTCCCCGGCGGCCGGGATCTACAACATCTGCTACGTCAACGCCTTCCAGGTCCAGCCCGACGAACTGGACGAGTGGGCGCCCGACCTGCTGCTCCGCGACGCCAACGGCGATGTCATCATCGACGAGGAGTGGGACGAGGCCATCCTGGACGTCAGCACCCCGGCCAAGCGCGACCGTATCGCCGCCAAGGTGAACGGCTGGATCGACGGCTGCGCGAGCAGCGGCTTCCAGGCCGTGGAGCCCGACAACTACGACAGTTACGAGCGCAGCCGGGGCCAGTTCGGCTCCACGGCCGCCAGGGAGTTCATCACCCTGCTCTCCCGGCACGCGCACGACAAGGGTTTGGCGATCGGTCAGAAGAACACCGCCGATCTCGCCGAGTTCCGCGACGACACCGGGCTCGACTTCGCCGTCGTCGAGGAGTGCGGGGAGTACGAGGAGTGCGACTCCTTCACCGAGTACTTCGGTGACAACGTGATCGTCATCGAGTACACGGCGGGCGGGCTCGCGACCGCGTGCGACGGCTGGGGGGACCGGCTCAGCATCGTCCGCCGTGACCTCGACGTCCTGCCCGCGGGCAGCAGCGGCCATCTCCGCCAGACCTGCTGACCAGCTGACTCGCTGACCCGCTCACCCGCCGCTCGTTCGCCCTTCCACGAAGGGCACTTCACCCGGCCCGGTGCGGCACCGCCGTACACGCACGCACCCGGCCGGGTCCGAACCCTTCCCCTCGGAGCGCTGTCGCCGTCGCGCCCACCGTGGTGCCGGACGCCGGGCGCCCGACGTACGAAGCATGGAGGTGCACATGGCCGTCGACCGCCGCGTCCCGCCCCGCGTGTCCCGGCGCGGGATCCTGCGCCGGGGCTCCGGACTCGCGCTCGCCGCCGCCGCCGTGCCGGCCACGGCGGCCGGCTGCGCCGGGGGAGCCTCCGACGGCGTCGGCGCCGACGGACGGGTCACGATCGAGCTGTGGCACGGTCAGACGGACACCGGCCGCGCGGCGATCGAGGCCCTGGTCGAGGACTTCAACCGGACGCATCCCAAGATCCGCGTCGACGCCGGCGGCGGTGTCATCTCCGACGCCATGCTCCAGAAGATCACCGCGGCGCTCGCGTCCGGTTCCTTCCCAGACGTGGCGTACATCTTCGGCTCGGACCTCGCCGGCGTCGCCCGCAGCCCCTCGGTGGTCGACCTCTCGGAGACGGTCCGCTCCGGACCCACCCCGTGGAGCGACTACTGGGCGCCGGCGCGCGAGGCCGTCACCGTCAACGGCCAGGTGCGGGCGGTCCCCGCCCTTCTCGACTCGCTCGCCGTCGTCTGCGACAAGAAGCTCTTCCGCGAGGCCGGTCTGCCGCTGCCCCGAGCCGGCTGGACCTGGCAGGAGTTCACCGACACGGCCGCCCGCCTCACCGACCGCAGGCGCGGAATCTTCGGCACCGGCTGGCCGGGAGTGGGGGACGAGGACACCGTGTGGCGGCTCTGGCCCATGGTGTGGGACCTGGGCGGTGATGTCGTCGCGCCGGACGGGAAGTCGATCGGCTTCGCCACGACCGGTGTCCGGGCACTGGAGACCGTCGAAGCGCTGGCGCGGGCGAAGAGTGTGTACGTCGACCCCAAGACCGGCAGCGAGCAGATGTACCAGGTCTTCCTCTCCGGACGTATGGGCATGGTCGTCACGGGACCGTGGCAGCTGCCCGACATCCGCGACGCGGGGATCGACTACCACGTCGTCCCGCTCCCCAGCTACAGCCGTAGGCCGATGACCATCTCCGGACCCGACACCTGGACCGTGTTCGACAACGGCCCGGCCCGGGTGCGGGCCGCCCGTACCTTTGTGACCTGGCTGGCCCAGCCCGCCCAGGACGTGCGCTGGGACATCCAGGCCGGCAGTCTGCCGCTCAGCCGACGGACCCAGGCGCTGCCCGCCTGGCGGGCCCAGGACACGCGGACCGAAGGTCTCGCGGTGTTCACACGGGCGCTGGAGACCGCGCGGGTACGGCCCGTGCACCCCGCGTATCCGCAGATCTCGCAGGCGCTCGGCCAGGCCATCGCCGCTGTGCTGCTCGGCAGATCCAGCCCCGCCGACGCACTGCGCCGGTGTGCCCGTACGGCCGACGCCGCGCTGCTCATCCCGCGTTGAGGAGACCCACCATGGCGAGACTGCCCACACCGCTCACCCTCCCGGCGCGGGACGGACGCGGCGACCGCACCCGGGACGGACGCCGGGACCACGCGGACCGCGCCGCCGGTCGAGGCGGAGGCGCGCGGGATCCCGGCCGGCCGGCCGCACCGGGCTCCGGCCGGCGCCGCTCGCCGCTGCGCCGTGGCGAGACCGCGACCGCCTGGGCGTTCGTCACGCCCGCCGTCCTGATCATCCTCGGGCTGAGCGTCGTCCCCGTCGCCTGGTCGGCCCTGCTCTCCTTCCAGGCGTCCGACCTCGTCACCCCCAGCCGCTGGGTCGGGCTCGACAACTACCGCGCGCTCAGCCAGGACCCGAACTTCCATCAGGCCGTCCGCAACACCCTGCTCTACACGGCGCTGTACGTGCCGCTGAGCATCGGCCTCGGCCTGGCGCTCGCCCTCGTACTGAACCGGCGTATCCGGCTCGTGGGGCTCTACCGGACCCTGATCTTCGTGCCGTTCGTCATCTCGGCCACGGCCCAGGGCGTGCTGTTCTCCTTCATCCTCGACCCGGAGTTCGGCGCCGCCAACTCCGTACTGAACTCACTCGGCATCTCCCCGCAGGGCTTCCTCACCGACCCCGGCCAGGCCCTGCTCGTCCTCGTCGCCATCTCGCTGTGGAGCGGCACCGGTTTCTGTGTCGTGGTCTGTCTCGCCGCGCTTCAGGACGTCCAGCCGTCCCTGATCGAGGCGGCGCGCCTCGACGGCGCCGGGCGATGGCAGCTCCTGCGGCACGTCACCCTGCCCGCGATGAAACCGGTGAGCGTGTTCCTGCTGGTGTGGCAGACCATCAACGCCCTCCAGGTCTTCGACCTGGTGTACGTGACGACCAAGGGCGGGCCGCTCGGGTCCACGACCGTGATCGTCTACTTCATCTGGGAGCAGGCGTTCAAGAACTTCACCGCCGGTTACGGCGCGGCGGCGGCCTATCTGCTCGCGGTCGCGCTGGGCCTGGTCACCGTGGGTCTGCGCCTGGTCCGGGGCCGTGAACAGCGGCGCTCCGCACGCCCCGTGAACCTCGAAGGAGCCGGTACATGACCGTCACCACCGCACCGGCCGCCCCGCCGACCCGGCGCCGGGGACTCGCCCGGCTGCCGTTCAGCGCCTGGCATCTGCTGCTCGCGCCGCTGGCGCTGGTCTTCGCGATCCCGCTGATCTGGCTGGTGCTCAGCTCCGTGATGAGCGACGCCGAGATCAACCGCTTCCCGCCCGCCCTGTGGCCCTCGGGCATCGACCTCGGCGGCTACCGCTATGTCCTCGGCAACGCCATGTTCCCCCGCTGGTTCGCCAACTCGCTGATCGTCTCGGTCGTCGCGGTCGCGTCCAACCTGCTGTTCGGCGCACTCGGCGGCTACGCCTTCGCCCGGATGCGGTTCGCCGGGTCCCGGCTGCTGTTGGGGCTGATGCTCGCCACGATGGCGATCCCGTTCCAGCTCACGATGGTCCCCACCTTTCTCGTCATGAAGCGCCTCGGTCTCATCGACACCCTGGGCGCGCTGATCGTGCCGTCGCTCGTCACCCCCTTCGCGGTCTTCCTGCTGCGGCAGTTCTTCCTCTCGCTGCCCAGGGAACTGGAAGAGGCCGCGTGGCTGGACGGCTGCTCACGGCTGCGGGTGCTGTTCCTCGTCGTCCTGCCGATGTCGAAGCCCGCGCTCAGCACCGTGGCGGTGCTGACGTTCCTGACCACCTGGAACGACCTGACCTGGCCGCTGATCGCCATCAACCACGACACGCAGTACACGTTGCAGCTCGGACTCACCACGTTCCAGGGGCAGCACCACACCAAGTGGGCCGCCGTCATGGCGGGCAACGTGATCACCGTGCTGCCGGTGCTGATCGCCTTCCTCGTGGCGCAGAAGTCCTTCATCCAGTCCATCACCTCCTCCGGGCTCAAGGGATGAGACCGGACCACCTCGCGCATCTCTCCACACACCGCCGCGTACTTCAGGGAAGCCGGATGCCGCACAACTCACCCCGCACGCACGCCCCGACCACCTCTCGCGCCTTCGATCTGCTGGTCGTCGGGGACATCAATCCCGATATCGTCGTCGGACCGCTCGACGCGCCCCTCGCCTTCGGCCAGCGCGAACAACTCGTCGACAGCGGGCTGCTGACGCTCGGCGGCTCCGCCGCGATCATGGCGTGCGGCGCCGCCAGGCTCGGACTGAAGGTCGCCTTCGCCGGACGCGTCGGGGACGACGAGGCCGGGCGGTTCGCCGTGGCGGCGCTGGCCGCGCGGGGCGTCGACACCGGCGCCGTACGGATCGACCCCGCTCTGCCGACCCCGCTGACCGTCGTGATCACGCGCGGCGACGAGGACCGTACGATCCTCACCTCGCCCGGCACCCTCGCCGCCACCGGCGCCGACGACGTACCCGACGCGCTGCTCGGCGACTGCCGGCATGTGCACGCGGCCTCGTACTTCCTGCTGCCGCGCCTGGCCCCGGCGCTGCCCGGACTGTTCCGTACGGCACACGACCGGGGCGCCACCACCTCGCTCGACACCAACGACGACCCCGCCGGCACCTGGGACCAGGACGGCTCACCGGGGCTCGGCGCACTGCTCGCCGTCACCGACATCCTGCTGCCTAACGCGCGCGAGGCCCGCGCGCTCGCCGGGCTGCCCGACGACACGCCACTGGACGCGGTCGCCGGTCGACTCGCCTCGCGCGGACCGCTGGTGGTCGTCAAGGACGGCGCCGACGGGGCCCTCGCCCACAACGGCCGCTCCCCGGTCCGTACTTCCGGCATCCCCGCCCGCCCGCTCGACACGGTCGGCGCGGGCGACAGTTTCGACGCCGGCTTCGTCGCGGCCGTCCTGGCCGGACGCTCGACCGCCGACGCGCTCGAACTCGCCGCCGTCTGCGGTGCGTTGTCCACCCGCGCGTACGGCGGCACCCCCGCCCAGCCCACCTGGGACGAGGCGTACGAAGCGTACGAGGCCCACCAAGCGCTCGCCGCCGCGGCGGCGGCCCGCACCACCACCCATCGCAACGGAGCCACCCTCTGATGAGCACCACCAAGATCGCCTTCATCGGCGCCGGAAGCGTCGTCTTCACCCAGGGGCTCCTGACGGACCTCTTCGCCTTCCCCGAACTCCGTGACATCCACATCGCCCTGCACGACATCGACCCGGAACGGCTCGCCACCGCCCACGGCGCCGCCCGCCACATCGCCGGCCGCAGCGGTGCCACCCCGCGCGTCACCGCCCACACCGACCGCCGGGAAGCCCTGGCAGGCGCCCGGTTCGTCATCAACATCGTGCAGGTCGGCATGGGCGGCTCGACCCGTACCGACTTCGACGTCCCCGCCGCCCACGGCGTCCGCCAGACCATCGGCGACACCCTCGGCATCGGCGGCATCTTCCGGGCCCTGCGCACCTTCCCCCTGCTGAAGGCGCTCGGCGCGGACATCGCCGAACTGTGCCCCGACGCCTGGCTGTTGAACTACACCAACCCGATGGCGATGAACGTCCAGTACCTCACCGCCGCCACCGGTCTGACCCGGGTCGTGGGCCTGTGCCACTCCGTCTACTGGACCCTGCGCGACCTGTCGGACCTGCTCGGCGTGCCGTACGAGGAGGTCACCTACCGCGCGGCCGGGGTCAACCACCAGGCGTGGCTGCTGCGGTTCGAGCACGACGGCGCCGACCTCTACCCCCGTCTCGACGAACTCATCGCCGCCGAACCCCAGTTGCGGCGCCGCGTACGCGTCGACATGTACCGGCGCCTCGGCTACTACCCCACCGAGACGAGCGAGCACTCCGCCGAGTACGTGCCCTGGTATCTGCACCACGACAGCGAGATCGAGCGGCTGCGGCTGCCCGTCGGCGCGTACCTCGGGATCGTCGACGAGAACGTCGCCCTCTACGAGAAGACCCGTGACGCGCTCGCCGCCGGCACCCCGCTCGATGTCGAGGGCACCATGGAGTACGCGCCCCAGATCATCCACAGCATCGTCACCGGCACCCCCAGGACCGTCTACGGCAACGTCCCCAACCACGGCCTGATCGACAACCTCCCGGCCACCGGAACGGTCGAAGTACCGTGCCTGGTCGACGGGTCGGGCGTCCAGCCGACCCGCGTGGGCGCGCTGCCCGCCCAGTGCGCGGCGCTCAACCGCAACTATCTGAGCATGAACGACCTGGTCGTCAGGGCGGCCCTGGAGGACGACCCGCGCTCCGTACGGCAGGCCGCGATGGCGGACCCGGCGACCGCCGCCGCACTGCCCGTGGAACGTATCTGGGAGCTGTGCGACTACATGGTGCGCGCGCACGGCGAACTGCTCCAGCCGTCACTACGGGCCACCGGCCTGCTCTGACCGGCGCGACGGTCGCCCCCTCGCACTCCTCGTTCAGGAACTACAGGGCGCGGCCCAGCAGATCCAGCAGCGCCACCCAGTGCCGCTCGGCCGCCTCGGCGTCGTACGACGCGGTGTCCACCTGCGTGTAGCCGTGGTGCGCGCCCGCGTACACCTCGGCGCGGTGGCGGACGCCGGCGTCCGTGAGGGCCTTGTCGAGCCGGTCGATCTGCTCGGGGGGAAGCGTGGCGTCCTGGTCGGCGTGGCCGAAGTACAGCTCGGCGGTGATCCGGTCGGCGCCGAGGTGTGGGCTGTCGGGTGCGTCACTGGCGAGATACGCGCCGTGGAACCCGGCCATCGCCGCGACCCGGTCCGGGTACGCGGCGGCGGTGCGCAGCGCCAGACCGGCCCCCATGCAGTAGCCGGTGATGCCGACCGGCCCGTCGGTGGTGCGGGGGTCGGCGGCCAGCCGGTCGAGGTACGCGCCCGCGTCCCGGACGCTCATCTCCGGGGTCAGCGACCGCAGATGGGGGAGCAGGCCCTCGAAGATCTTCGGTCGCTGGTCGTCGCTGATGAACGCGGGCAGTTCCGCCAGTGGTGCCCGCCCGGCGCGATAGAGGACGTTGGGGACCAGGACGGTGTAGCCGGCCGCGGCGATCCGGTCCGCCATGGCCTTGAGGCTCGGGCGCAGCCCGAAGGCGTCCATGTAGAGCAGGACGCCGGGGTACGGGCCGCCGGACTCGGGCTGGACCAGATAGGCGTCGGCGGTTCCGTCGGGGGCGGGGAGGTCGACGGACGATCCCTGTACAGCGGTGGTCATAGGTGTCTCACTTCGTGGGTTGAACGGTGGTCCGGGTGGTCCGGGTGGTCCGGGTGGTCGAGGCGGCTGGGGCCGGCGGGTTCGCCGGGGACAGGCGCACCACCGACCCTTCGCCGTTGGCGAAGAGAAGAGGAGAACCGTCGGGGGCCGCCGCGAGGCGCCCGCGAAAAGGCTCGGCGAACCGGGCATCCCGCAGGCGAACAGGGCGAACAGGGCGAACAGGGCGACTTCGGCACTGCTTCGGGGACCTGCCCCGGTCGCCTCGGGCGGGGGTCCGACCGCCGGATCTCTACATCGACCCTACTCTCCCCGGTGATCGGGACGACGGCCCGCGGGGTGCGGTGCTCGGCGTCCACCGTGAACGGCTCCGGTCGTCGCCGTACGCACGCCTACGACGCCGCACGAGGCGTGACGGGCGCGGTGAGCAGGCCGACGATCGCGTCCGTCAGCGCGCCGGCCGTGCGCGCCCACGACGAGCGCGCCGGTGCGGCGCCCTCGGCCAGTGCGTACTCCCGCTCCGCGCAGGTGTGGGTGATCAACTGGCGTGCCATGTCCGCCCGTTCGGCCCGTACGCCGACGGGCATGTCCGCCACGCAGTGGCGGAGCCCTTCGAGGGTCCGCCGCAGAGAGGTCCTGACGAGGGCCTCGTCGATGCTGATCGCGCGCAGCAGCGGGTCGTTCATGACCTGGACGCCGAAGCGGGCCTGCCAGGACGGGATTCCGAGCGAGGCGAGATGTTCCGCCACCGGGCGCACCAGACAGCCCACCCAGTCCCGGATGTCGTCGCTGTCGCCGGCCTCCGCCAGGTGCCGCCCCCGGATCAGATCGATCTGCTCGCCGTGCTTCCAGAGGATGGCGCGGATCAGACCGGCCCTGCCGGTGAAGTGGTAGCTGACGGCGGCGACGTTGCCCTGGCCCGCGGCCTCGCAGATCTGACGGTTCGACACGGCCGACAGCCCGTGCTCGGCGAAGAGCCGCTCCGCCGTCGACATGATCGCCTCACGGGTCTCCGCGACACGATCGGCCCGTGTGGTCCTGCCGTGTCCGACGCTCACCGCTGGCCTCCTCGAACTGGTGCCGGTGCGTGGGTGTTCAGCTGTCCGGCCGCTCGCCCCTCGGCCT
This sequence comes from Streptomyces sp. NPDC006643, assembly GCF_042870175.1. Classification (NCBI taxonomy): domain Bacteria; kingdom Bacillati; phylum Actinomycetota; class Actinomycetes; order Kitasatosporales; family Streptomycetaceae; genus Streptomyces; species Streptomyces sp. NPDC006643. The sequence goes on from NZ_JBIAHA010000009.1 coordinate 162,925, forward strand.
GTCGAACCCCTCGACTCAGCGCAGTCAATCCGAGATCGAATAGCGAGTCAATCGACTGACTTAATACAAGCCATGGGCCGACTTGATCTACGCCTCCGCCCCGGCCGGACCGTTCGCACGAAGGTCGCATTGCCTGTGCGTTACGAGGAGTTGACGGAGTGTCAATCGCGTGTCGCGGCCATGACATCACCCCGGAATCGCTTGTTCCGCCCAAACGTGGCAGGTCATCGTCGGTGTGCGGCGTACGACTCCGTACGCCACCCCCACCCGGCGCGTGGAAAACCAACGCGCCACCGTTCGAAGGACTCTCTCGATGGCAGCAGTACGCGACACCAAGCGGCGCATCACCGTGGCGGTCACCACCGCGGCGACCCTGGCGGCGGTACTCGGCGCGGGTCTGGCCGCCCCCGCCCAGGCGGCCCCGGCGGAAGGCAGGATTCTGCACGCCGGCGCGGCCGAGGCGGTGCCCGGCAGCTACATCGTCACCCTGAAGCAGACGGCCGGGCTCAAGGCGTCGACGGCCCAGGGCAAGAAACTGATATCCGGCTACGGCGGCCAGATCAAGCGCACCTACACCTCCGCGCTCAACGGCTACGCCGCCACACTCAGCGCCGCCGAGGCGAAGCGGCTCGCGGCCGACCCCGCGGTCGCGCGGGTCGAGCAGGACCAGAAGGTCCACGCGACCGCCACCCAGACCAACGCGCCCTGGGGCCTCGACCGCATCGACCAGCCGAACCTCCCGCTTAACGGCACCTACACCTACCCGGACTCGGCGGGCGGCAACACGACCGTCTACGTCCTCGACACCGGCGTGCGCATCAGCCACCAGGAGATCAGCGGCCGGGCCTCGTACGGCTGGGACTTCGTCGACAACGACGCCACCGCCCAGGACGGCGCCGGTCACGGCACCCACGTCGCCACGACCGTCGCGGGCACCACCTACGGCGCGGCGAAGAAGGCGAAGATCGTCGCCGTGCGCGTCCTCGGCAACAACGGCTCCGGTACGACCGCCGGCGTCATCGCCGGTGTCGACTGGATCACCGCCAACCACGTCGCCTCCTCCGTCGCGAACGTCTCGCTCGGCGGAGGGGCCAGCACCACGCTGGACGACGCGGTGCGCAGATCCATCGCGTCGGGGGTGACGTACTCCATCGCGGCCGGCAATTCGGGCGCGCTCGCGTCCAACTACTCACCCGCCCGGGTGGCCACCGCGATCACCGTCGGCGCCACGACCCGGACGGACGCGCGGGCCACCTACTCCAACTACGGCCCCACCGTGGACATCTTCGCGCCGGGCTCCGACATCACGGCCGGCTGGAACACCTCGGACAGCGCGACCTACACGGGTAACGGCACCTCCTTCGCCGCGCCGCACGTCTCGGGCGCCGCCGCCGTCTATCTGACCAACCACCCGGGCTCCTCGCCGGCGGCCGTCGCCACGGCGCTGGTGAACGGCGCGACGTCCAACGTGCTCTCGGGCGTCGGCACCGGCTCCCCGAACAAGCTCCTCCGGCTCGTCCCGTAACGACACCGCACGACGGCGCGACGGCACGACCGCACGACCGCACGACGGCCGGGGATCCGGACGTGGGAACGCCCCCACGCCCGGGTCCCCGGCCCGCGTCACCCCCCGTCAGGCCCGCGTCACACCCGTGCCCCGTTGTCGGCGGGACGGCCGCGACCGGGCAGCGGTCGCGCACGGCCGTCGCCGCGCCGGGACGGCCGGGCCGGCGGACTTCCCTTCCGGCGTGACTCCATCTCCAGCGCGACCGGCACCGCCGTGAACACCGACGAGTACGTCCCCACACAGATGCCGATCAGCAGCGCCAGCGCGAAGTCCCTGAGCGAGTCCCCGCCGAGCACCGCCAGGGCGGTGAGGATGAACAGCGCGCCCATCCCCGTGTTCACCGTCCTGGGCACGGTCTGTAGTACGGCGGTGCGCGCCACCGGCAGCAGGGGACCGCCGGGCCTCCTCGCCCACAGCTCACGGACCCGGTCGAAGACCACCACCGAGTCGTTGACCGAGTAGCCGATGACGGTGAGCAGTGCCGCCAGGAAGATGCCGTCGACCGGACGTCCCAGCCAGGCGAAGACGCCAACCAGGATCACCACGTCGTGCACCATCGCGGTGACCGACGCCACCGCGAACGACCACCGGAACCGCACGGCCAGATAAAGGAGTTGGGCCCCGACGGCGATCCCCAGCGCGATCAGCGCGTGCCGCCTCAGCTCGTCGCCGAGACTGGGCCCGATCAGATCGTCCCGTGTCTTCGTGGCCGTGCCGCCCTCCTCGGCCAGGGCGCCCCTGATGGCGGCCTCGGCCCGCTCGCCGGTGTCGCCGGTGCGTACGGACAACTCCCGCTCGCCCGCCGTCGTCACCTCGGCGTCGGCGAACCCGGCGCCGGCCAGGGCGGTGCGTGCCGTGTCGACGTCGACCGGCCTGCTCGTCGAGTACTCCATGAGCCGCCCGCCGGTGAACTCCACCCCGAGATTCAGCCCGCGCAGCGTGACGCCCAGCACGGCGAGCGCCACCGCGACCGTCGAGACCACCAGCCACCGCCGGGACCTGCGGAACAGCCGCGGGTCCCGGCGGGTCAGATACGTACGCACCCGGCCCCGCAGACCGATTCCGTTGACGCCGGGGAAATCGGTGACGAAGCGGGAGCGCGCGGCCATCTCGGTCAACGCCCGCGCGAGCACCAGGGCGGAGAACATCGACACGAGTACGCCGACGGCGAGCGTGACCCCGAACCCCTTCACCGGCCCCGATCCGAGACCGAAGAGGAGACCGGCGGCGAGCAGCGTCGTCACGTTGGAATCGACGACCGCGGTACGGGCGTTGCGGAATCCCGCGGCCAGCGCGGACCGCAGGGTGCGGCTCGTACGACCGGAACGGCTCGCGTACTCCTCCCGCGCCCGCTCGAAGGCCAGGACGTTCGCGTCGACGGCCATACCGATGGCGAGGACGAACCCGGCCAGCCCGGGGAGCGTCAGCGTGACACCGAGCGCGACCAGGGCGGCGTACGAGATCAGCGCGTACCCGGCCAGGGCCAGCGACGCGAGGCCGCCGAAGAGGCGGTACACGAAGGTGATGAACACGGCGGTCAGACCGGCGCCGATGACCGCCGCCCGCGCGCTGGCGCTGATCGCCTCGGCGCCCAGCGTCGGGCCCACCGTGCGCTGTTCGAGGACCTCGACCGGCACGGGCAGGGCCCCGCCCTTGATCAGCAGCGCCAGGTCCCTGGCCTCGTCGGCGGAGAAGGACCCGCTGATCTGTGTGGTGCCCGACGGCAGCCCGGCCCCGCAGGCCACCGAAGGGCTCACCTGGGGCGAGGAGATCACCTTCTCGTCCAGCACGATCGCGACCCGGCGCCGGTCGTCCTCGGGCGGGTGGCAGGCGGCCTCACCGGTCAGCCGTGTCCAGAGACGGGAGGCGTCGTCACGGAAGTCGAGGGAGACGGACCAGCCCGCCCCGCGCTGCCCGTCGAACTCCGCGCGGGCGTCCTGAACCCCCGCGCCCGACAGGTCCGAGGCCCCGAGCCGGAGCATCCGCCCGCTCTCGTCGGGCAGCTCCGACTCCCCGGCTTCCGGCCGGTCCGGTGCGGGGGCGGCGCCGTCGTCGGAGGCACTGTCGTCGGAGGCACTGTCGTCGGGGACGCCGAGGACGGGATGGAACGTCAACTGGGCTGTCCTGCCCAGCACCTCGGCCGCCTCGCGCGGATCGGTGACATCGGGAAGTTCGACGAGAACACGGTCCTCGCCCGAGCGCGTGACGGTCGGCTCCGAGACCCCCAGCGCGTCGATCCGCCGGCTCAGCACCTCCACCGTACGGTCGGTGCTCTCCCGGTCCGCTCTCGCGGTCGGTGAGTCCTTGGCCTGGAGAACGAGCCGGGTACCGCCTTGCAGGTCCAGCCCCAGTCTGGGGCTCATGGTCAGAGTGACGAAGAGTGATACGAGCAGGACGACCGCGGCCAGAACTGCCCGCACCGTGGTGGCGCGAGTCATGGGAATCCTCCGGGAGGGCGCCGGACAGCGCCGCGCCACGGGGGGACACGGGCCTGGCTCTCAGGCCCGCCCACCTCTACCGAGGGCGGTGCACCGGCGCGGAAACGGGACAGTGCGGATGACTGCTCCCGTTTGGAGGTCCGCGTACGTCCGGCAGACCCGGAGGGCCGGTCGTCGATGCGGCGAAGCCGGCCGGGGAGGCGCACTCCACGACGGCGCGGGGGACGGGAAGGACCGCGGGGACCGGCAGGGCGCCGCTGTCGGGCCCCGGCGCCGGGTGCTGCCGGGTACGTTCGGGCGCCCACAGACCGGTGGGCGCCGTCCGGGTCGGCGCACCCGTGGAGGTCCGCTCGGAGCGCGTCGGCCGGTCGGTCTGCTGGGGGAGTGTCCGCTGTACGGGGGTGGCCGCCGGGGCGCCCACGCCCGCGCTCGTGGCGCCGAGCGCGGACGCCGGAGCGGGGGAGACCAGGGTGACGACGCCGAGAAGCAGCGCCGACAGCACTCCTGCGGCACGCTGCCGGACTCCCCAAGCCGTCCGCCGCACCGCCGAGTTCATCGGCGCGGGGATCGCGCGACGGGCGCGCGCCTTCCGTGCCGGGACATTCACCGTCTCAAGGTACCTGGTGCGGGCGAGACGGGTGGGCGCCGTACGGGAATGGTCAGATGAGGCCCGCGCGTACGCCGGCGAGTGCCTCGTCGAGCGAGTCGGCGGTGTTCTCGTGCCCGCTGAATCCCTCGTCCTCGGCGGGGTCGACGGTCCATCCCCAGCCGCTCTCCGGGTGTCCGTCGATCGTCGCCGCGTGCTCGCCCTTGGTGAGGGTGATCGAGAGATTGCCCGCCGGGAAGGCGGTCACCTCGGCGTGCGCGCTCTCGCCGAACGCGTGGTGGATGGCGTCGCGGGCTTCCTGCTCCGTGGTCATGGCTGCTCCTGGATGAAAGTGAACCGGCGGACCCGGCGAGGGTAATCGAACGTTTTTCTGCTGGCTGATGCCGCGCTCGGAGGTATACCGCGATCACTCTTCAGGGGGACAGCTCCCCTCGGGTGGCGCGGTCTAATATCGCCGTGTTTCCAGCCCGTGCAATTGCACCACGGGCACTCAGCCAGGGAGAAGCGTATGGACAGCTATCGCAATGGTGTCTCCGCGGGTTCCATCACGGCGGACTGGATCAAGAGCGAGAAGAGTTCGGCCAACGGTCAGTGCGTCGAACTCGCCTCCCTGCCGGGCGGTAAGGTGGCGATGCGCAACTCGACCGATCCCGACGGGCCGGCGCTGATCTTCGAGGCGCCCGAGATGGAAGCCTTCCTGGACGGTGCGAGGAAAGGCGAGTTCGACACTCTGTAGTCCAACTGGTGTGGTTTGAATGCCAGTTCGGTGGGACACGCGAGCTTCGCCGTGCCATGATGAGCCACGCTTATTCATGAACGGAGCACGCGTGTCCCATCAACCTGATAACCCGGTCCCGCTTTTCGGCCCCGTTCGCCAACCGAGTCTCAATCCGACAGCGGCCGGTATCGTGCTCGGCACGCAACTGCGCAGAATGCGCGAGGCTCATAATGTCACCGCCACCCACTCGGCGAAATTGATCAACGCCTCCGTCTCCAAGGTGAGCCGGCTCGAACGGGCGCTGAGCCCGCCGGACCTTCGGGACGTCGAGATCCTCGCCGCCAAGTACGGGGCGACCGCGGCCGAGCGCGCCGATCTGCGGCACCTCGCCCGCCGCGCGCTGGAACCGGAATGGTTCGACCGCTACTCGGACTACGCGGCCTCGTGGATGCAGCGGCTGATCGCGCTGGAGTCCGACGCCGTGTACTTCTGCGCCTACGAGGCCCGGATCGCCCCCGGTCTCCTCCAGACCGCCGCGTACGCCCGCCAGATCATCAGCGACGGCCTGCGCGTCTGCGAGGGCGACCAGGTGGAACAGCGTGTCGAGCTGCGGGCGGAGCGGCAGCGGCGGTTCTTCGAGCAACCCGACCCGCCCAAGGGGAGGTTCCTGCTGGACCAGTCCGTACTGCTCCGCCAGGTGGGCTCCCGGCAGACCATGGCCGAGCAACTGCGCAAGCTCCTGGAGTACAGCGACCGGCCCGGTGTCTCCATCCAGTTCGTGCCGCTGAACAGCAGCGTCGTCTCCAACCACGGCTCCATGGCGCATCTGCGCTTCGCCCCCCTCGGGCCACCCGCCATGGTGTATGTCGAGGGGGACGACGACGCGACGTACTACGTCAAGCCGGACGAGGTGGAGCGGCGCGTGGAGCTGATGCTGCGCCTGAGCCACGAGGCGGCGGCCTCCTGGCGGGACAGCCGGGCCATACTGCTGGACGCGATCAAGCAGTACGAGGAGTAGGGAGGAGTGTCCGCCGCCGGCTCGGCGGCACCTCGGCCAGTCCGCCGTACTCCGTCCACTCGATGCTGCGCTGCCGTTGCTGGAGCTCCGAGTCCGGCCGCCAGTCCGTGACGTCGACCAGTCCGGGCGGCTGGATGTCCAGCCCGTCGAAGTACCGGTCCACCTCGGCCCGTTCGCGTACCTGACCCCATCGGCCGTGGGTCTGTTCCAGCATCATCTCCGTCACCTGGCGGCGCAGCTCGGCGTCGTCGCTGACCAGTTGGCAGATCACCACGAAGCTGCCGGGCCGCAGACGGTCCACGACACGTGTGACGAGTTCGGCCGGTCCGGCGGAGTCGGGAATGCAGTGCAGAACGGAGTTGAAGAGAACGCCGACCGGCCGGTCGAGGTCGATGAGCCGCTTGAAGTCGGCGTGTTCCAGGATGTGGTCCGTCTCCAGCATGTCCGAGGCGATGACGACACTCTGGTCGTTCTCGTCGAAGATCGCCTGACCGTGCGCGAGAACGACGGGGTCGTCGTCGACATAGACGACATGTGACCGGGGATCGACGGCCTGGGCGATCTGATGCACATTGTTCTGCGTCGGCAGACCGGAGCCGAAATCGACGAACTGCCGAATTCCGTGCTCCTCGGCCATGACACGCACCACGCGCTCCAGGAACCAGCGGTTGTTCCTGGCCAGTTCCTTCGTGGTCGGCGCGACCTTGAGGAGTTCCTCGGACGCTTTCTGGTCGACTTCGTAGTTGTAATGGCCGCCCAGCAACCAGTCATACATCCGCGCCGCACTCGGTACGGATAAATCGACACGCCTGTTGTCCGCCAAGGGACAGACTCCTCCCGGTTCGAGCCCCGATCTCGCCAGGGAATACGAACCCATCCTAGGAGGGCAGCCGAAGGCGCACCACCACGTGTCGGCGTGATGATGGCGCCCCGGAGTCGAGCCTGTGTTACGGACGGGAAGTGCGATGCTCCAGTTGTTGGAGTGTCGCGGCCGGGCACTGTCGCCGGACCGTCAGAAGAGACGCGACCACCGCCGGCGGATCGACGCCCATGAGATCGGCGACCGCCCCGATCGTCAGGGACAGCCGCCACCGCAGCAGGGCGATGTCCGCGGCGTCCTGCGGGAGGACGCCGTACAGCCACCCGACGGCCGGATCCTCGTCGCCGGCATGGCGGCTCGCGGTCTGGATCTGCGCGCGCAACTGCCGCCACGCGTCCGCCGCCGGGCGGGCGTTGCGCAGGAGGTCGCCCCATCGGCCGCCGACGGCGGCCAGGGTCGCCTCGACGGCGGCGCGGCTCGCACTCTCGTCGACGAGTCTCGCCCGTGCGTAGCGGAGATAGTCGGGCCGGTGCAGCTGAACAAAGGCGGCGAAGCCGAGAAGGCCGTGCTGATTCACCGGCCGGCCGGGAACGGCTGCGGAAATACTGGGCGCACTGCTATCGTGCGATGGCCCGGAGGGCGGAATTATCCAACCTCGGCGAAATTGGTCAAGCATCGGCTCTCCGCTTTTGATCGATTCGCACCCTGGGTTGTGGCTGGTACCCATTCCCGGGGCGGGCTCCTCACCGGGAGCTGAAACGACCGTACCGCGTGTCACTCCGCGACTGCCGTGAACAGCCCCTCATGCAAAGTCAGATTCGGCCGGGCGCCCCAATGGGCAGCTGTCGTAGCGCCGTTCGATATTCGATTCGAATATGCAGCCGCTTTCCGTTCGAGTGGGTCGTTTTCTTTTCGAATTCGATCGGGACCGCCGAACCGGCCGCGTCGGAGGGGGTGACGCGGGGCCAACTGGCCTTTAACATCCGATGTGTTGACCCGCTCGATCGTCAAAACTGGGCGCAAAGTGCCCAATTGGGATGTCAGGGTCGGATGTATCCACGGGATCGCTCGCGGAGGAGTGCCGGAATGCGCAAGGTGATCGGTGTCGTGCTCGCGTTGCTGCTCGCCGTGGGGGCGGTGGCGACAGGCCCGCCCTCGGCCGTCGCCACCGCGGCGGACCGGCCGGAACACCCGGGCGCACCGGCTGTCCGCGGCATACCGGGCGCGATCGATCTCAGCGCCGACGAAGACCTCGCGGCCTGGCAGCGGCTCCAGTTCGGCATGTTCATCCACTGGGGTCTTTTCTCCGAGCTGGGCGGCGTCTGGAAGGGCGAGCCCGTCACCTCCGGGTACAGCGAGCAGATCCAGATGTGGGCGAACATCTCCGAGGAGGAGTATCTGGACGTCGCCGCCCGTTTCCGGCCGGACCGCTTCGACCCCGCCGAGATCTGCTCGCTCGCCAAGCGGGCCGGTATGCGGTACGTGGTCATCACCAGCAAGCACCACGACGGCTTCTCCATGTTCGACACCGCCACCACCGACTACGACGTGACGGACGCGACCCCGTACGGAAAAGACCCCCTCAAGGCGCTCGCCGACGAATGCCGGGGCCAGGGACTGAAGTTCGGCTTCTACTTCTCCCTGGTGGACTGGCACCAGGGCCACGCCTTCGACGGCAACAACAACAATCCGATCCCGGCCTCGATGGAACCGGTGATAAAGGCGCAGATCCGCGAGTTGATGACCAACTACGGTGACATCGCCGAGGTGTGGTTCGACATGTCGTCGCCCACGGACGCGCAGAGCGAGGAATTCGCCGGCATCGTCCGCGAACTCCAGCCGGAAGCGGCGGTCAACAGCCGGGTCTGGAACAACAAGGGCGACTTCCGCACACTCGGCGACAACGAGATCCCCTCCGTGGCACTCGACGGTGCCTGGCAGACCCCCGCCTCGATCTACCACGACACCTGGGGCTACCGCAGCTGGCAGGTCCGCGACGACCTGCCCGGCAAGATCCGCGACCTCGTCGTCGGACTCACCGGTGTACGGGCCCGTGGCGGCAACTATCTGCTCAACATCGGCCCGCGCGGCGACGGTTCGGTGGTCGAGTTCGAGGCCGACGTCCTGCGCGGAATGGGCGACTGGCTCGACCGCCACCCGGGCGCCGTGCTCGACGCCTCCGCCACCCGGTTCGGGGGACAGCCCTGGGGCGAGGTGACGGTCGACGACCGCGAGATGTTCCTCCATGTGACCGACTGGCCGGAGACCGGCGAACTGCGGCTGCCCGGCCTGGCCACGCCCGTACGGGAGGTCCGCGAGGACGGGGCGGCGGAAGTGCTCGACTGGCGCCGGGACGGGGACGACCTCGTCGTCACGCTGCCCGCGGCGCCACGCGACCAGGTGCTTCCCGTGATCAAGGTCGAACTCGGCTCCGAACTGCGCGTCATCCCCCGAGGAACCGTCTCCCTGGGCCGCGACGGAGCGGCGGCGCTCGACGCGGCGGACTTCGAGCAGGGCTACAGCTACGCCGACGACGGCAACTACTCCACCACCCGCCGGACCACTGTGCGCCACACCGCGTACGTCACCCCCGACCGCGCCGGACGGGTGTCGCTGGCGGTACGGGGAGAGGCCCGCCCGGACGCGCTCTACCGCGTCCAAGTCGGCTCGCGGTCCGAGCTGGTGAAGGGCGAGGACCTGACCCGCGAGACCGTCGGCCCCTTCTCCGTACGCCCCGGCCAGGTCACCCCCGTGACCCTCACCCTCGCGCGGCCCGACCACGCGGGCGAGGACCTCGGCCTGCGCCTCGACGCGCTGCTCGTCGCGCCCACCGGAAGCGTCGTCTCCTGGGCCCAGGCGCCGGACCAACTCACGGTGGGTGCGGTGACGGACGTCCCGGTCCATGTGACGAACCTCGGCCGGCGCCCGGCGCGCGGCACCCTCGCGCTGCGGGCGCCCGAGGGCTGGACCACCGGCGGTGGAGAGCGGTTCAGCGGCCTGGGAGCGGGCCGTACCCACACCCTCACGGCCCCCGTGTCGATCCCGGCGTCGAGTGCGACCGGCCCGGCCGCACTCGAAGCGGTCGTGACCGGCGTGGGAGGGAAGGTCGTCGAACTCACCGTTCACACCGAGGCCGTGCTGCCCAACGTGGCGCGCGACAGGGCGGCGACCCAGTCCAGCACGGCGTGGGACGGTGTCGCCGGCCGCGCGGTCGACGGGAACACCGCGGGGGACTATCTGCGCGACAACACCACGACCCACACGGCGGAACCGTCCCGCGAGGCATGGTGGCAGGTCGATCTGGAGCGGTCCCACACCATCGACACCGTCGAGATCTGGAACCGCACCGACTGCTGCGCGGAACGCCTCGCCGACTACTGGGTGCTGGTCTCCGACACCCCGTTCACCTCGGACTCACTGGAGGAGGCCCGCACCGCACCGGGTGTGACCGCCGTCCACCGCGAGGACCGGGCGGCGCGCCCGACGAGCGTCGACCTCGCCGGAACGAAGGGCCGCTACGTACGCGTCCAACTGACATCGACCACGAACCCGCTGTCCCTGACGGAGGTCGCGGTGCGGGCCCGGGAAGGCACGACCTAGTACATCTCCGTGTTGGAGAGCGCCCACAGGGCCCACAGGACCACCCCGAGGGGAACGACGACGGCCACCGAGCCGAGTACGACCCCGCCCCAGGCGCGCCGCCGGTCGACCAGCGGCGGCGGAGCGTAGATCCCGTGGTGTCGGCGCCGTATGGGTGCGGCTACTCAGATCGGCGGACGAGTGGCGGGGGCGGCACGGCTCAGTACCGCGCGGCGATCCAGTCGTACCAGTCCCGCATCCCCTCACCGGTGGTCGCCGACAGGGCCAGCACCCGCAGGCCCGGGTTGACGGAGCGGGCGTACTCCTCGCAGCGGGCCATGTCGAAGTCCACGTACGGCAGGAGGTCGACCTTGTTGATGATCACCAGGTCCGCCACGGCGAACATGTACGGGTACTTGAGCGGCTTGTCCGTGCCCTCGGTGACCGAGATGATCACGACCCGGCTGCGCTCGCCGAGGTCGAACAGGGCGGGGCAGACCAGATTTCCGACGTTCTCCACCAGGATGAGTGACCCCGGCTCCGGCGTCAGGGTCGTCAGCGCGTCCCGCATCATCTCCGCGTCGAGGTGGCATCCCGCGCCGGTGTTCACCTGTACGACGGTGCTGCCCGCGCGCTTGATCCGCTCGGCGTCGAGCATCGTCTCCTGGTCGCCCTCGATGACCGCGACGCGGCGTCGGCCGGCGAAGTCCCGGATGGTGCGTTCGAGCAGGGTGGTCTTGCCGGCCCCGGGTGAACTCATCATGTTCACCGCCACGATGCCCTGTTCGGCCAGCCAGGCGCGATTGCGGGTGGCCAGGTCCTCGTTCTTGGCGAGGACCCGCTGTTCGAGGGTGATGGTCTCGCCGCTGTCGGCCGCGCCGCGGATCGCGACCGGCGCGGTACGGCTGTGGTCGTGGTCGTGGTCGTGGTCGTGGTCGTGACCGTCACCATGACCGTGACCGTGACCGTGGTCGAGATCGCCCTCGTGGGGATGCGTGTGAGGCACGGCGACCCGCGTCCCGCCGCCCCCCTCGCTACCGCCCGAGCAACCGCACGTACCGCACATAGGTCAGCCCACTCTCATGGAGATGATCTGTAGCTCCTGGCCCGATGTGATCTCCACATCGGCGCTCCCGCACGGACACAGCAATACAAGATCCGGCACGGTGAAGTCCGCCGAACACGCCCGGCAGCGCGCCGTTCCCGGAGGCTGCTCGATTTCGAGCGTCGCGCCCGCCGCGACCGTGCCCGCGGTGGTCAGATCGAAGCAGAAGCGCATGGATTCCGGCACCACCGCGGTCAGTATTCCCACCCGGACACTGACGGTATGGACCGGCCTTCCCGCGGCGCGTTCGCAAATCGCGTCGACAATGCTCTGCGTGATCGACAATTCATGCATCGACTGGCCGGCCTTCCTCAAGTCACCCAATTGGCCGAGCTTCGCGGGGCGAAACAGATAGGGCCGCCCGGACGAAACTCGTGTTGACAGAACGCTCAGCCAGATCCTAGATGGTAGCAATGTGAGCGACGCCACACCCATGAGATTCGTGGGTATCGGGTGGGACAATCCCGGAAGGCAGCGGTGCTATGCCGACAGAAGCGGCGAGAAAAGCCGAGGACACACTGATTCACGTGCTGTGGATCAATGCCGGACTGAGCTGTGACGGGGACTCGGTCGCGCTGACCGCCGCGACCCAGCCCAGCATCGAGGAGATCGCGCTCGGCGCGCTGCCCGGTCTTCCGCAGATCGCCGTGCACTGGCCGCTGATCGATTTCGAGTGCGGCCCCAACGGCGGCGCCGACGACTTCCTGGAGTGGTTCTTCAAGGCGGACCGCGGGGAACTGGAGCCTTTCGTCCTGGTCGTCGAAGGCTCGATTCCCAACGAGAAGCTGCACGACGAGGGCTACTGGTCCGGCTTCGGCAACGACCCGGCGACCGGTCAGCCGATGACCACCAGCGAGTGGCTCGACCGGCTCACGCCGAAGGCCACGGCGGTCGTCGCGGTCGGCACGTGCGCCACCTACGGCGGTATCCACGCCATGGCGGGCAACCCCACCGGCGCCATGGGCGTCCCGGACTATCTGGGCTGGGACTGGAAGTCCAAGGCGGGCATCCCCATCGTGTGCGTCCCCGGCTGCCCCATCCAGCCGGACAACCTCTCGGAGACGCTCACCTATCTGCTCTACATGGCCACCGACCAGGCCCCGATGATCCCCCTCGACGACGAACTGCGCCCGACCTGGCTGTTCGGCCAGACGGTGCACGAGGGCTGCGACCGGGCCGGCTACTACGAGCAGGGCGACTTCGCGACGGAGTACGGCTCGCCCAAGTGCATCGTGAAGCTGGGCTGCTGGGGCCCGACCGTGAAGTGCAACGTGCCCAAGCGCGGCTGGATGAACGGCATCGGCGGCTGCCCCAACGTCGGCGGTATCTGTATCGGCTGCACCATGCCCGGCTTCCCCGACAAATTCATGCCGTTCATGGACGAGCCCCCCGGCGGGAAACTCTCCACGAATGCCGTCGGCCTGTACGGGGCGACGATGCGGCGGCTGCGCCACATCACCACCCACACTCTCGACCGCGAGCCGAAATGGCGTAAGCGCGGCAAGGAACTCACCACCGGCGCCACGCGTAACTGGTAATCCGGTGACCTGCCCCATCGGCCGCCGGTCCGGCGGCCGATGGGGCACTCGGCTGGCAACCGCCCGGTAGCACCTGGCAATTCACCGTTCAATGACATCCCCACGACATCCCCACGACATCGCGAACCGGAAAGCAGAGGCGGCCTCATGACGGCGACGAGCCAGGGCAGAGACGAACTGGTGGAGATGGCGTGGGATCCCATCACCCGGATCGTCGGGAGTCTGGGTATCTACACGAAGATCGACTTCAAGCAGAAGGTCGTCGCCGAGTGCCACAGCACCAGCTCGATCTTCCGCGGCTACTCGGTCTTCATGAAGGGCAAGGACCCGCGCGACGCCCACTTCATCACCAGCCGGATCTGCGGAATCTGCGGTGACAACCACGCCACCTGTTCCTGTTACGCGCAGAACATGGCGTACGGCGTGAAGCCCCCGCATCTGGGGGAGTGGATCGTGAATCTCGGCGAGGCCGCCGAGTACATGTTCGACCACAACATCTTCCAGGAGAATCTGGTCGGGGTCGACTACTGCGAGAAAATGGTCGCCGAGACCAATCCGGGCGTACTCGAACAGGCCAACCGCACCGAGTCGCCGCACGCGGCCGACCACGGGTACAAGACCATCGGCGACATCATGCGCTCGCTGAACCCCTTCACGGGCGAGTTCTACCGCGAGGCCCTCCAGGTCAGCCGGATGACCCGCGAGATGTTCTGCCTGATGGAGGGTCGCCATGTGCACCCCTCCACGCTCTACCCCGGCGGCGTGGGCACCGTGGCGACCATCCAGCTCATGACGGACTACATCACCCGCCTCCAGCGCTACGTGGAGTTCATGAAGAAGGTCGTGCCCATGCACGACGACCTCTTCGACTTCTTCTACGAGGCGCTGCCCGGCTACGAGCAGGTCGGCAACCGCCGTATCCTGCTCGGCTGCTGGGGCTCCTTCCAGGACCCCGAGCACTGCAACTTCGAGTACAAGGACATGACCGACTGGGGTCGGAAGATGTACGTGACCCCCGGCGTCGTCGTGGACGGCAAGCTCGTCACCACCGACCTGGTGAAGATCAACCTCGGCATCCGCATCCTGCTCGGCTCGTCGTACTACAACGACTGGGACGAGCAGGAGATGTTCGTGACCCACGACCCGCTCGGCAACCCGGTCGACAAGCGGCACCCGTGGAACCAGCACACCAACCCGCAGCCGCAGAAGCGCGACCTGGGCGACAAGTACAGCTGGGTCATGTCACCGCGCTGGTTCGACGGCAAGGACTACCTCGCGCTCGACACCGGCGGCGGCCCCCTCGCCCGGCTGTGGGTCACCGCGCTGGCCGGCCTCGTCGACATCGGCTACATCCAGGCCACCGGCAAGAGCGTGAAGATCAACCTCCCCAAGACCGCGCTCAAGGGCCCGGTCGAGCTGGAGTGGCACGTCCCGCGCTGGAGCAACACCATCGAGCGCAACCGGGCGCGGACCTACTTCCAGGCGTACGCGGCGGCCTGCGCGCTGCACTTCGCCGAGAAGGCCCTCGTGGAGATCCGGGCCGGCCGCACCAAGACCTGGGAGAAGTTCGAGGTCCCGGAGGAGGCTGTCGGCTGCGGCTTCACCGAGGCCGTACGCGGGGTGCTCTCGCACCACATGGTGATCAAGGACGGCAAGATCGCCAACTACCACCCGTACCCGCCGACCCCGTGGAACGCGAGCCCGCGCGACACCTACGGGACACCGGGGCCCTACGAGGACGCGGTGCAGGGACAGCCGATCTTCGAGGAGAACGACCGGGAGAACTTCAAGGGCATCGACATCATGCGGACCGTCCGCAGCTTCGACCCCTGTCTGCCCTGCGGCGTGCACATGTATCTCGGTGAGGGCAAGAAGCTGGAGCTGCTGCACTCGCCCACGCAGTCCGCGGGCAGTGAGTGACGTGACCGAAGTGACCGAGACGCCCGAGGCGGCCCAGGAGTGGCGGGCGACCGGGGAGCGTATCGACACCCTGATCGCCGCCAGCGCGGCGGGCGGCGTCGTGGCACGCGAGCGCAGCGAGGAACTGGTGCGGCTCGTCACCGACTTCTACGGCGCCGGCCTGGAACGCCTTCTGGACCTCGTCCATGAACAGGGGCGACTGGACGACGAGTTGCTCGCCGCCCTCGCCGCGGACGACCTGGTGGCCAGCGTGCTCCTGGTGCACGGACTGCACCCGTACAGCGTGACGACGCGCGTCGAGAACGCGCTGGAGAGCGTGCGGCCCTATCTCGGCTCGCACGGCGGCGACGTCGAGTTGCTGGGCGTCACGGACGAAGGGGCCGTACAACTACGGCTGTTGGGCAGCTGCGACGGCTGCCCGTCCTCCTCCGCCACCCTCGAACTCGCCGTGCGCGGCGCCATCGAGGCGGCGGCCCCGGAGATCACCACGATCGAGGTCGAGTCCACGGAGAAGAACGCCGCCGGGACCGCGGGACCCCTCGTCCCGGTGGACGCCCTCTTCTCCCGGCTGCACGACGCGGATCCCGCGGGCGGCGCGGACACCGGCGCCAGCTGGGAGCCGGTCCCCGCCCTGCTCGCCCTGGAGTCCGGCGGCGTGGCGCGCCTCACCGCCGGCGGGCTGCCGGTGGTGGCCTGCCGGATCGGCCCCGACCTGTTCGCCTTCCGGGACCGCTGCGCCCGGTGCGAACTCCCCCTGGAGGGCGCCACGCTGGCCCGGCGGCTCGGCGGCGGCTCGGGCGACGGAGTGCTGCGCTGTTCCGCCTGCCGCGCGCACTACGACGTACGGCGGGCCGGTGCCTGCCTCGACCCCGAGGCCGACGGGGCGCATCTGGACCCGCTGCCGCTGCTGGCGGACGGGGCGTCGGTCTCGGTCGCCGTACCGGCCACGCAGGTGGTCGCGACATGAGCGCGCCCACCGGCCGCGCCGTGCCCCGGGGGCGCGCCGCGTCGCCGGCCGCCGCGCTGCTGCGGGTCAACCGCAGTCGCCCCGGGCCCGTCGTCGGCGAGCGGTGCGAGATGTGCGCCGCGCCGATCGGCGAGGAGCACCAGCATGTGGTGAATCTGGAGAGCCGCAGTCTGATGTGCGGCTGCCGCGCCTGCTATCTGCTCTTCACGGACGACGCCGCCCAACTGCGCTACCGCGCCGTCCCCGACCGGTACGTACGTTTCGACGGGCTCCCGCTGGACGCGCGCACCTGGGACGAGTTGCAGATCCCGGTGGGTCTGGCGTTCCTCTTCCGCAACTCCGCGCAGGACCGCACCATCGCCTTCTACCCCGGCCCGGCCGGGGCCACCGAGTCCGAACTGCCTCTCGACGCGTGGTCGACCATCGTCGAGGCCAGCCCCGAACTGGCCATGCTGCGGCCGGACGTCGAGGCGCTGCTCGTACGCCGCACCGACGCGGGCGGCGGTGGTGGCGGGCGCGAGATCGCCGCGTCCTGCCATCTGGTCCCGATCGACGCGTGCTACGAACTGGTCGGTCGACTGCGGACGTTGTGGCGCGGCTTCGACGGCGGCCGGGAGGCACACGCCGCGATGGACGCCTTCTTCGAGCACGTACAGCGGCGCAGCCGGCCGGCGCCCGCCGTCGCCGACGGCACGCCGGCCCCGGGCGGCGCCTCATGAGCGCCGCCGCGGCCCCCGGTCCCGGCCTGGAGTTCTCCGTACGGGACATCGTCGCCGAGCCGTACTCCGCCGCGCCCCAGCTGACCGCGCGGCTGCGGATCGAGGACGGCACCGACGAGCGGATCCACGCGATGGTGCTGCGCTGCCAGGTCCGTATCGAACCGCAGCGCCGCCACTACGGACCGGCCGAACAGGAGTCCCTGCGGGGGCTCTTCGGGGAGCGTGAGCGCTGGTCGGACACGCTGCGGCCGTTCCAGTGGATGCAGTGCCACACCACCGTGCAGGGCTTCACCGGCGCCACCGAGATCGACCTCGCGCTGCCCTGCACCTACGACTTCGACGTCATCGGCTCCCGCTATCTGCACGCCCTCGGGGACGGGACGGTGCCGATCAGCCTGCTCTTCTCGGGCACCGTCTTCACCAAGGGCGGCGGCGGGGACGGCGGTGGCGGCGGTTCGGGCTTCGGCGTACGGCAGGTGCCCTGGGACTGCGAGGCGCGCCATCAACTGCCGGTCGCCGTATGGCGGGAGATGATCGCCGCCCACTTCCCCAACTCGGGCTGGATCAGGCTCGATCACGATGTGCTCGCCCGCTTCGCCGACTTCCGGGAGCGGCGCGGACTGATCAGCTGGGACGAGACGGTGACCACGGTGCTGGCGGACGCGCGGGCGCGGACCGCCGCCGACGAGATCGGTGAGGTGGTCACATGACCCCGGTGACGCCCGTACCGGCCATGGGCCTGGACCATGTCCGTACGATCGCCGACGCGGTGCTGTACGAGGGCTACTTGCTGTACCCGTACCGCGCCAGCTCCCACAAGAACCGGTCCCGCTGGCAGTTCGGCGTGCTCGGCCCGCCCGACGCGGCTCCCGGCAGCTTCGCCGAGGATCCGGGCATGGCGATGCAGGCACTCCTCCAGGTGCCTGACGTCGCCTCGGGGCGCCCGCCCGGGGTGACCGTTCGGCTCCGTTTCCTCCAGCTCCAGGTACGCGAGGTGCAGCGGCTGGAGGCCGACGGCGGGTACACCCCCGTCGGTGAACTCGATGTCGCCGGTGTGTCCGTCCTGAGCTGGGACGAAGCCGTCGAGTGCGAACTGGACCTGGGAGAAGTCGCGTTGAGCCCCGAGGACGGCTCGACCGACGAGGTGCGGACGGTCCCCGGCGGCGAGGAGACCGAGCCGCTGACGGACGGGCACGGGGTCACGGTCGGCCGCGTCGTACGGCGCCGCGAACCGCTGACGGCCCGTGTCCGCACCCGTACGACATGGGACGACGGCTACCTGCGGCTCTCGGTGTCGGTGGACAACGAGCACACGGGAACCGCCACCGACAAGGACGCCGCGATCCGCGCCTCGCTGATCGGCACGCATCTGCTCCTCCAGGCCCACGGCGCCGACTTCCTCTCCCTGCGCGAGCCCCCGGACGAGGCCGCGCCCTCCGCCGCCCGGTGCGAACAGCGCAGATGCTGGCCGGTCCTGGCCGGTGCGAAGGGCTCCACGGACACGGTGCTCGGCGCGCCGATCATCCTCTACGACCACCCCGAGATCGCCGAACAGAGCCCCGGCGCCCTCTTCGACTCCACCGAGATCGACGAGATCCTGACCCTCCGGGTGATGACGATGACGGAGGAGGAGAAGGCGGAGGCGCGCGCCACCGACCCACGGGCCCGCGAGATCATCGACCGCTGCGACACGATGTCGCCGGGCGACCTCCAGCAGCTCCACGGCCTTCTCCGTGACCCGCATGGTCCCGGTCCCGGCCCTGGTCCCGCCGGGCTTGAGCGCGGCCCCGTCGGCGATCTGCGGGACGCCGAGCCGGCCGCCTTCGACACCGGCGGCGCCCCCTGGTGGGACCCGGCGGCCGACGCCGCCGTGTCGCCCGCCTCCGACGCCGTCGTGATCGAGGGCGTCGCCGTCGCCAAGGGCAGCCTCGTCCGCGTACACCCCTCCCGCCGCGCGGACGCGCAGGATCTCTTTTTCGCCGGTCAGGTGGCGCGCGTGACCGCCGTCCTGTCGGACGTCGACGGCGGCGTACATGTCGCCCTCGTCCTGGTCGACGACCCGGCCGCCGAGATGCATGACTGGTACGGGCGCTACTTCTACTTCGCCCCCGACGAACTCGAACCCCTGCCCGACACCCCCGATGTCACGGGCATCCCCGGCACCTCCGAACCACCCGAATCCCCCGAACACCGGAAGGAGAACCCCTCGTGAGAATCCTCGGAATGGTCACCGCGGGTGCCGCCGCCGCTGTGGCGGTCGTCGCCGTCGCCGTCGGCGTGCGCTCGATCCCCGACATCCGCAGATACGTCCGCATGCGCTCGATGTGAGCGCGTGACACGAGCGAGAGGAGCATCCGATGACTGACACGGCACGTGGACGCCACGACGAAGAACCGCAGGAGGAGCGCGGCCCGAAGGGATCGCGCGACACCGGCTCGGACCAGCCCTCCGGCGGCCCGGCCGAGCGGCCGGCCGGCCGCTCCGGCAAGAAGTCGGACACCTCCGTCAAGCCGGAGGAGCCCACCGACCCCGACGCGCCGAACCTCCAGTCCGGCGGAAACTGACAGCGACGTGACCAGAGGCGTGCTCGTTGCCGGCATCGGCAATCTCTTCCTCGGCGACGACGGTTTCGGCCCGGAGGTCGTACGCCGGCTCGCCACCGACCCCGGCGCGCCGCTCCCGGACGGCGTCCGGGTCGTCGACTACGGCATCCGGGGCATGCACCTCGCGTACGACCTGCTCGACGGGTACGACGCGCTGGTGCTGGTCGACGCCTACCAGGGCGGCGGCGCACCCGGCGAGCTGACCGTTCTGGAGGTCGGACCCGACGACCTTGGATCAGGTGAATTCGACGCACACGGCATGAATCCGGTATCAGTACTGGCAAATCTGGGCCAACTGGGCGGTACGCTTCCGCTGACCCACGTTGTGGGGTGCACCCCCGCCGACGTCGAGGAGGGCATCGGCCTCACCGAGGCCGTCGCCGCGGCCGTACCCGAAGCGGTGGCGGAGGTGCGCGCGCTGGTCCGGCGGCTGTCGGCGGCCGGACCGGCACCCACCGGCGAATCCGCGGCCGTTCCCGAATCCGCGACCGCTTCCGCAACCGCTCCCGCACCCGCCCGGACCCGGAGGTCCTGATCATGTGTCTCGGTATCCCTGGGCGAGTGGTGGAGATCGTCGAGGGGTACGCGGACCAGCTCGCCCTCGTCGATGTGGAGGGCGCCCGGCGGCGGATCAACGTCGGCATGCTCGACGCGCCTCCAGCCCCCGGCGACTGGGTTCTGCTGCACATGGGCTTCGCCATGGAGATCATCGACGAGACGAAGGCGGCGGAGGCGCTCTCGGGCCTGGAGATGATGGGCAGCGGCGCCCGGGAGACGGCGGAGCCCGAACAGCCGCGCGTACGCCGCCGGTTCGAGGTGCGCGGTGTCGTCCAGGGCGTGGGCTTCCGCCCGTTCGTCTATGTCACCGCCGCCGAACTCGCGCTCACCGGCTCGGTGACCAACACCGGTGACGGCGTCGTGGCCGAGGTGGAGGGCGACGCCGACGCGGTCGCGGAGTTCGGCCGCCGGCTCCAGTCCGACCCGCCGCCGCTCGCGGTCGTGGAGTCCGTGACCGTGACGGACCAACCACCCACCGGGGGAGCGGAGTTCGTCATCGAGGCCTCCAGCACGGCCGACCGGGTACGCACCCTGGTCTCGCCCGACACCGCGACCTGCCGGGACTGTCTGGCCGAACTGCGCGACCCGGACGACCGGCGCCATCGCCACCCCTTCATCACCTGCACCCACTGCGGGCCGCGCTTCACGATCGTCACCGGTATGCCCTACGACCGCGCGGCGACGACCATGGCGGGGTTCGACATGTGCGACGACTGCCGCGCGCAGTACGAAGACCCCCGCGACCGCCGCTTCCACGCCCAGCCGATCGCCTGCCACGCCTGTGGCCCCCGTCTCGAACTCGTCGGCGAGAACGGCGAGGTGCTCGGGCACGGCGACCAAGCACTGCGCGCCGCACGGCGGTTGCTCACCGAGGGCGGGATCGTCGCGATCAAGGGACTGGGCGGCTACCATCTCGCGTGCGACGCCCGCGACGAAGCCGCCGTCACCGAACTGCGCAGCCGCAAGCGGCGCGGTGGCAAACCCTTCGCCGTCATGGTCGCCGACCTCGGTGTCGCCGAGGAACTGGTGACGCTCGACGACGACGAGCGGGCCCTGCTCACCGGCGGCCGGAAGCCGATCGTCCTGCTGCCGCGCCGTAACCCTGCCGCCGGCGCGGGCCTGGCAGCCGCCGTGGCGCCCGGCAACCCCGACCTCGGCCTGCTGCTCCCGTACACGCCCCTGCATGTCCTCCTCTTCGGCATCGGCGACGACGCCCCCGGCCCCGACGCGCTCGTCATGACGTCCGGCAACCGGTCCGGTGAGCCGATCGTCACCGACGACACGAAGGCGCTCAGCGAACTCGCCCCGCTGGCCGACGCGTGGCTCCGGCACGACCGCCCCATCCAGGTGCCGTGCGACGACTCGGTCAGCCGGTTCGTGGCCGGCGCCGAACTGCCCGTACGCAGGTCACGCGGGTACGCGCCGCTGCCCCTCGCTCTGCCCTTCGACATCCCGCCGCTGCTCGCCACCGGCGCCGACCTGAAGAACACCTGCGCGCTCGGCGAGGGCGGCTACGCCTGGGTCAGTCAGCACATCGGCGACATGGACGACCTCTCCACGGTCGACGCGCTGACCCGCACGGCGGCCCACCTCGGGCTGCTGACCGGCGTCGAACCGGGACAGCTCGTGGCCGACGCCCACCCCGGCTACCGCTCCGGCGCCTGGGCCCGCGCGCACGCCGAGGGCCGGGCCGTACACACCGTGCAGCACCATCACGCGCACATCGCGGCGGTGATGGGCGAGCACGGCATCGGCCCCGGCGAGAGCGTCATCGGCTTCGCCTACGACGGCACCGGCCACGGTCCCGACGGCGCGGTGTGGGGCGGCGAGACGCTGATCGCCGGCTACAAGTCCTTCCGCAGGGCCGCCCATCTGGCGTACGTACCACTCGCGGGCGGTGACGCCAGCGTGCTGCGGCCCTACCGGATGGCGCTCGCCCATCTGCACGCCGCGGGGATCGACTGGGACGAGAAGCTGCCCGCCGTGGCCGCCTGCCCGGCCGACGAACGCGACGTGCTGGCCCACCAGTTCGCGACCGACTTCGGCTGTGTGCCGACATCCAGCATGGGCCGGCTCTTCGACGCGGTGGCCTCACTCGCGGGCGTACGGCACGAGGTGGCGTACGAGGCGGAGGCCGCCATCGCGCTGGAGGGCCTGGCCCGTTCGGCGGCGGGGGAGCCCATGGGGACCCCTTACGAGTTCGGGGTCCTGGCGGGGCGCGACGTCGGGGAGCCGGTTGTCGCCGACGTCGGCCCGGTGATCCGCGCGGTGGTCGCCGACGTACGGGACGGCGTCCCGCCGGAGCTGATCGCGGCGCGCTTCCACGCGGCCGTCGCGGACCTCACCGTCGACCTGGCGGAGCTGTTCCGGCACCGGACCGGACTCGGTGTGGTGGCTCTCGGCGGTGGTGTCTTCCAGAACGCCGTCCTGCTCGAATCGACCCAACGGGCCCTGCGGGCTTCGGACTTCACCGTCCTGCGCCCCCGGCTGCTGCCGCCCAACGACGGCTGCATCGCGTTCGGGCAACTGCTGGTCGCCGCCTCCGGCTGACCTCACGCCGGATCACCTCGTCCTCGCTCCATCCATCACGCCATCCAGAGAGAAGGAAAGAGGCACCATGTGTCTGGCAGTCCCCGGGCGGGTGCTGAGCACCGCCGAGGTCGACGGCGCCCTGATGGCCCAGGTCGACTTCGGCGGCGTACGTAAGGAGGTCTGCCTCCAGTACATCCCCGACGCGGAGATCGGCGAATACGTCGTCGTCCACGTCGGCTTCGCCATTCAGCGGCTCGACGAGGCGTCGGCCCTGCGCACGCTGGCGAACTTCGAGCAACTCGGGCTCTTGGAGGAGGAGTTCGGCGACGGCTTCGAACTCGCCGCCAGGCAGCGGGAATCAGTGGAAGGCACCGGTTAAGTGAAATACCTCGACGAGTTCAGCGACCCCGATCTCGCCAAGCGGCTGGTCGACCAGATTCACGCGGTCACCACCCGCCCCTGGGCGATGATGGAGGTCTGCGGCGGCCAGACCCACTCGATCATCCGGCACGGCATCGACCAACTGCTGCCCGACGGCGTGGAGATGATCCACGGACCCGGCTGCCCGGTCTGTGTGACCCCGCTGGAGATCATCGACCGCGCGCTGGCCATCGCCGCCCGGCCCGGCGTGATCTTCTGCTCCTTCGGCGACATGCTGAGGGTGCCGGGCAGCGGCCAGGACCTGTTCTCGGTGAAGAGCGCGGGCGGTGACGTACGGGTCGTGTACTCCCCGCTCGACGCGCTGAAACTGGCCCGCGAGAACCCGGACAGGGAAGTCGTCTTCTTCGGCATCGGCTTCGAGACGACCGCCCCTGCCAACGCCATGACGGTCCATCAGGCCCGGCGTCTCGGCGTACGGAACTTCTCGATGCTCGTCTCGCACGTACTCGTACCGCCCGCGATCGCCGCCATCATGGAGTCGCCCACCTGCCGGGTGCAGGCGTTCCTCGCCGCCGGGCACGTGTGCAGCGTGATGGGGACCGCCGAGTACCCGCCCCTGGCCGAGAAGTACCAAGTCCCCATCGTGGTCACCGGATTCGAACCGCTCGACATCCTCGAAGGGGTCCGCCGCACGATCCTCCAGCTCGAACAGGGCCGCCACGAGACGGAGAACGCTTACCCACGCGCCGTACGCGAGGAGGGCAACGTGCCGGCCATGGAGATGCTGCGCGACGTCTTCGAGGTCACCGACCGGACCTGGCGCGGCATCGGCATGATCCCGGGCAGCGGCTGGCGACTGTCCGAGAAATACGCGGAGTTCGACGCCGAACGCAGATTCGACGTGACCGGTATCCGCACCGCCGAGTCGGCACTGTGCCGCTCGGGCGACGTGCTCCAGGGGCTGATCAAGCCGCACGAGTGCGCCGCGTTCGGCAAGGAGTGCACCCCGAGGAACCCGCTGGGCGCCACGATGGTCTCCTCCGAGGGCGCGTGCGCCGCCTACTTCACCTACCGCCGACTCGAACTGGTCGATGCGAAGTGACTGAGACCCGGACCACACACCCCGTACCCGCCCCGGCGACCGGCGCCGCCGTCGCGGACAACGGCCTCGACTTCGAGAGCTGGACCTGCCCCGTCCCCCTGCGCGCGACCCCGACGGTCGTCATGGGCCACGGTGGCGGCGGCGCGATGTCGGCCGAACTCGTCGAGCACCTGTTCCTGCCCGCGTACGGCTCCGCCGCCGCACCCGAACTGGGCGACTCCGCCGTCCTCACCGTCGGCGAAGGCACCCGACTCGCCTTCTCCACCGACTCGTTCGTGGTCAGACCGATGTTCTTCCCCGGTGGCTCCATCGGCGACCTCGCCGTCAACGGAACCGTCAACGACCTGGCGATGTCCGGCGCGACGCCGCTGTTCATGTCGTCCGCGTTCATCCTCCAGGAGGGCACCGCGCTCAGCGACCTCGGACGCGTCGCCCAGGACATGGGCGCGGCGGCGCGGGCGGCCGGGGTACGGCTGGTCACCGGCGACACCAAGGTCGTCGACAGCGGAAGCGGCGACGGCGTCTACGTCAACACCTCCGGGATCGGGGTGATCCCCGCCGGCGTTGACATCGGTCCGCGCCGCGCGGCCCCCGGCGACGCCGTGCTGATCAGCGGCGACATCGGAGTGCACGGCGTGGCGGTGATGAGCTGCCGCGACGGCCTGGACTTCGGTACGACGGTCGAGAGCGACACCGCGCCCCTGCACGGCCTGGTCGGCGCGATGCTCGCCACCGGCGCCGACATCCACGTACTGCGCGACCCCACCCGCGGCGGTGTCGCCGCCTCGCTGAACGAGATCGCCACCGCCTCGGGGGTCGGCGTCGCACTGATCGAGCGGGACCTGCCCGTACCGCACACCGTGCGCGACGCGTGCAGCCTGCTCGGGCTCGACCCGCTCCAGGTGGCCAACGAGGGCAAACTGATCGCGATCGTCCCCGCCGACCGCTCCGACGAAGTCCTCGAAGCCCTCCAGGCGCATCCCCTGGGACACGGCGCCCGGCGCATCGGCACCTGCGTACCCGACCACCCCGGCATGGTGGTGGCCCGGACCGGGCTCGGCGGCTCGCGCGTGGTGCCCCTCCCTGTCGGCGAACAGCTCCCGAGGATCTGCTGAATGAGCGAGCGCGGCGCGATCCTCTTCGCGCGGTACGCCTATCCGCCCAACGAACTCGGCTACTGCGGCCCGGCGGACTCCGCCGCGCTGCTGCGCCCCGCCGACCCCGACGGCATCGAGCGGGGCGCCCGCCAGTTCGACGGCGCCTGGGTCTATCTCGAATTCCTCGCCGAGACGGCGGGCCTCGACGACCCGCTCGACGAGCGCGTCGTCGAGGCCTACTGGATCGGCAACGACCTGCTGGACCGGGCCGACCCGGCCGCCCTGCTGGACCGGATGCGCGACCGCTTCCGGGGCCAGCTCGGCGGAACCTGGCGCGAGGCGTCCGGCCGGGCCCTGGCCCACCACAGTTTCCAGGTCTTCGACGTCTACCCCTGGGCGGAGCTGCTGCGCTCCACCGGCAATCCGACGGCGCTGTCCGTCCTCGACCGGTGCCGTATCCGGACGGGCGTGGTCCGCGCGGTCGCCGGTGAGTCGGCCACGGTCGAGTCCCGCCCGCTGACCTGGACAGGAACGGCCCTGATTCCGGGACCGCCCCTGACCGAGTCCGTGCGCTGGTCGACCGGAGGCCGCTCGCTGATCCAGGGACTCGCTCCCGGGGACCTCGTGACGCTGCACTGGGACTGGGTGTGCGACGTGGTCACTGCGGCACAGGCGGAACGCGTCGAGTCGACCGAGGCGCGCCGACTCGCCGTACCGGACCGCGTGGCGGCGGGGTGACGCGCGGTCAGGCGAACGCGTCGAGCGTCACCTTGGCGGCCCCCGCGAGAAGGGCGTCGTCGGGCACCGCGTCCTTCTCGTCACGGCGGGACAGCACCGCGATGGCGATCGGGGCGGACTTGGGCGGCCACACGATGGCGATGTCGTTGCGGGTGCCGTAGCCGCCGGTGCCGGTCTTGTCGCCGACCTGCCAGCCCGCCGGGGCACCGGCCCGGATGACCGTGTCACCGGTGGTGTTGCGCTTGAGCCAGTCCGTCAGCACGTCCCGCTTCTCGGTGGGGAGCGTGTCGCCGAGGACGTACGTACGCAGATCGGTGGCCAGCGCGCGGGCCGTGCTCGTGTCGCGGAGGTCGCCGGGGCGGGCCTCGCTGAGCGCGTCCTCGTAACGGTCGCACCGGGTCACCCGGTCGCCGATGGAGACGAGGGCGGACTCAAGACTCTTCGGGCCGCCGATCTCGCGGAAGAGAAGGTTGGCGGCGCCGTTGTCGCTGTAGCGGACGGCGGCGTCGCACAACTCGCGCAGGGTGAGACCCGTGTCGAGGTGCTTCTCGGTGATCGGCGAGTATCCGGCGCCCGCGAGATCCTCACGGTCGTAGCGCACCAGCCGGTCGAGTTCCCTGAGGGAGTTCTTCTCCAGCATCACGGCGGCGAGCAGCGCCTTGCAGGTGGAGGCGAACGCGAAGCGCTCGTCGGGCCGGTGGGTGATGGACCGGCCGGTGCCGGTGTCGACCGCGTAGACCCCGAGCCGGGCGTCGAACTTCCGCTCCAGATCCACGAACGCGCGCCTGATCCGGGAATCGGCGCCGGGCGGCGCGCCGGCCGGGCGGGGACTCGACTTCGCCTCGTCGGCCCTGCTCGTGCCGCATCCGATCAGCGGGAGGGTCGCGAGGCCGGAGAGCGTGGCGAGTGCGGTACGGCGGGAGAGGGTGCTGGACATAGGGTGCCGGGTTTCCTTTCGCTGGGAGCACTGCGAGCAGACCAACGCCCACGCATTCACGTCCAAGACCGATATGGCTCATGGATCGATCAATAATCAGTATGATTGCTGCTCGTGGACCTGATACGGCACCTCCAGTGCTTTGTGGCTGTTGCGGAAGAGTTACATTTCGGCCGCGCCGCCCAGCGTCTCGGCGTGGCCCAGCCACCCTTGTCGCAGCGCATCCAGCGCCTGGAGCGGGAGTTGGGCGTCCGCCTCTTCGAGCGCTCCAGCAGACAGGTGACGATCACCAAGGGAGGCACGCTCCTGCTGGACGAGGCCCGGCAGCTACTGGCCCACTCCGAGGCACTGATGGCCACGGCCCGCCGTATCCAGGACGGCCACAGCGGGCTGCTGCGCGCCGCCCTGCCGCCCGACATCACCGGCGGGACCGTGGCCGCGATCCTGGCCGGGTTCCAGGAGCGCGAGAGCGGCGTCGAGCTGGAACTGCACGAGCTGCCGACCGCCGAGCAGCTCGCCCAACTCGCCTCCCACGACCTGGACGTCGGCCTCATCCACCACCCCTGCGACGTGTCCGGGCTGGAGCTGGGCCCCGTCCTGCGCCATGAACTCGGTGTCCTGCTGCCGCACGACGCCGCCGAGGCACGCCTCGAAACCGTTCCGCTCGCCGCGCTCACCGGCTACGACCTGATCCTCTTCCCACGCACCCACGCCCCGGCCGTGCACGACGAACTCCTCACCACCTGCGCCCGGCACGGTTACACCCCCACGGCCGTCCGGCACGGCCAGGGCCCCAGCTTCATCCGCGGCCTGCTGCTGTCCAGCCGTGCCGTCGCCTTCGGCCCGCGCGACGCCCACCAGACCGGAGACCCGGATCTCAGCTGGCGTCCGCTGAGCGGCGCGCCGCTGGCCTGGCGTCACTCGGCGGCCTGGCCCAAAGGGCGGGGCGACGCCGCCGTACGCGCCTTCGCCGACACCGTCACCGACGCCCTGGGCCGTACCGCCGCACCCGGCCCCGACGTGTCCTCCGGCCCACTGCATCTGCGCCCGACGGCGGAGTACTGGATATGACCGAGCCCACCATCCGCAACCACCCACGGGAGCGCATCCGCGCCGCGTTCGCCGCGGCGGGCGTCACGGGCTGGCTGCATGCCGTCGACATCGACTCCGCCGCCCAGATCGACGTGGGCGCGGACCAGCCGGTGGTCACCGCGAGCGTCCACAAACTCTGTCTGCTCGTCGCGCTCCACCAGCACGCCGAGGCAGGGCAGCTGGCCCTGACGGACCAGGTCGAGTCCCCGGCCGATGGCCGTACCCCCGGGCCGACGGGGCTGTCCGCCATGCTCGATCCGGTCCGGGTCTCCCTGCGCGACGCGGCCTATCTGATGATGGCCGTCAGCGACAACACCGCCGCCGAACTGCTGCTGGCACGCGTCGGACTCGACGCCGTGAACGACACCACCGAGCGGCTGGGCCTCACCCGTACCCACGCCGTCCAGACCTTCGGCGAGTTCATCGCCACCATCAGGGAGGACGCCGGACACGGCGGCCCGCAGGCGCTGGCCGACCCCCAGGTCCTCGCCCGTCTGCGCGCCCTCGACCCCGCCCGCACCAACCGCAGCACCCCGCGCGACATGACCCGTCTGCTCGGCGCGATCTGGCGCGACGAGGCTTGCAACCCCGAACACAGCGCGGCGGTCCGCCGGCTGCTCGGCCTCCAGGTGTGGCCCCACCGGCTCGCGTCGGGCTTCCCCTTCGACGAGGTGCACGTCGCAGGCAAGACGGGCAGCGCTCCCACCCTCCGTAACGAGGTCGGCGTGATCGAATACCCCGATCACGGCCGTTACGCCGTCGCGGTCTTCACCCGCGCGGCCAGCCCCGCCGGCGCGCTGCCCGCGGCGGACGCCGTGATCGGCACGACGGCCCGCATCGCGATCGACGCGCTGCGCAGCCCTGATCCGCGCTCGGCGGGTGGCGTTCGGGGGCAGCCGGGGGGTGCGTAGCGCTCGGCCATCGGACGCCGGGGAGGCCGGTTCTCGTCCATGTGGGGCCATGGCCCTTCGCGCAGTCGTACTAGTCTCATCGCCGAAGCGGGTTATCCGTCGTACGACTGGGACGCACTGAGCGGGGCGGTTGTGGAAGAGCACCGGGCAGAGACCGATGCCGAGGGGGCGGACACCCCCCACGACGACGCGTCGGACCTGAGAGACCGGCTCGGTCGGCTGGAGCGCGTGGTCGCCGGGATGGCGGCCGAGGCCGAGGTACGGGGCGACGCCGAAGGCCCGGAGGCGTCTGAGACACCTGTGACGTCTGAGGTGCCTGAAGCATCTGACGTGTCTGACGTGTCTGCGACGTCCGGGACCGTCGAGGTGCCGGAGGCCGACACCGAGGTCATTCCCACCATCGAGCCGGAGCCGGAGCCGGAGCCCGAGGCCGAGGCCGAGGTGGAGCCCGAGCGACTGCCGGCTGTGTCGCACGACGACACCGCCGCTCCACGGCGCACGCGTCGGCGCCGGATCGGCTGGGTCGTGGCGGGCACCTGCGCCTGCTGCGCCGTCGTCCTCGGCGGCGCGTTGATCGGTGGCGGCTCCGGGCCGTCCTGGATATCCATACCCGGGGTCACCGAGAACAGCGACGAGGATCCGGCGAACTCCTCGCCGCGTCCCGCTGATTCGGTCTCCGGCGAGCCGGAGGGCGGACCGGGCGAACGCGCCGTACCGGTGCCGGGAGACTCCACCGGGAGCGGGGAGTCCCCGGAGCCCACGGCCGGGGCGCGATCCGGCGGCAGTGGCTCGCCCGACCCCGGCCCGACTCCGACCGGCGCCGTATCGCCCTCCGCGACATCGGGGAGCCCGAGCGCCCCGGAGACCACGACCCCGCAGTCACCCACCGGCGGTGCCGGCGACGGCGGTACGGGCACCGGCAGCCCGACCCCCTCCGACGAACCGTCGGACCCGCCGTCGGACGACACCGATCCGCTCGGCGGCCTGCTCGGTGGTCTCTTCGGCGACTGACCGGCGCTCAGGGGCGGAACACGAGGAGTCTGGTGACCTCGTACGAGATCTCCCGCGTGGCCGGTTCCGGGGCCGGGTGGTAGCGGCCCGCGCAGACCGAGAGGTTGACGATCAGATGGGCCTGCCAGTGCCGGCCCACGCCGGTGCGGTCGGCGAAGGCGCGGGTGCCGTTGACGTACCAGACCACCGAGCGGGCGCCGAGGTGGATCTCGAAGTCGACCCAGGCACCGGGGCGGATCGCCCTGTCGCGGTAGTAGCGTTCGCCGCCGTTCACATGGTTCGACAGCTCCAGCAGGTCAGGGTTGTCCGGGTGGTACTCGAACACGTCGATCTCGTTGCCGCCGTCGAGCCAGGTCCAGATCGCCGGCCAGGCGCCGACCTGGCGGGGGAGCCGGACCCGGGCCTGGAGGATGTCGCCGGTGCGGACCATGAAGTCGTCCGGGCTGCCCTCGGTCGTCAACAGACCGGTGTACCAGGTGCCTTGGGGCATCCGGGTGGCGCGGAAGACGCCGGACCGGCTGTACGCCGGGTCCGAGGTGAGGTGGTCCAGTTTGTCGTCGTCCGGGTTGGTCGGGCCGCCGTCGGGATAGGCCCAGGAGCGGCCGGCCACCCATTGGTCCTCCGACGAGAAGTCCGCCGTGAACACCGGTCGTCCGTGCGGGAAAGGGAAGTTCGCGGACTTGTCCGCCGTACCTGATGATCCGGCCATACCGGGATATGTACCTGCCCTGGTGTCCGAAGAAACACCATAAAAGACCGCACAGTTACTCGACCTGGTCGTACCGGCCCCGGAAGCGGAAGCTCCGGCCCCGCGCCTGGAAGAGGAAGTACACCGGGCCGCCCGGTTCCAGGCCGGTGCCGTCGGCCGTGAAGCGGAGGGGTTTGGCGATCCCCTCGTACTCGCCGTACCCGGCGTCGAACAGGCGCCGGGCCACCGCGACCGGTTCGACGCCGGCCGCTCCGCCCAGTTCCCGCAGGGTGCGCGCGACCAGTCCCACGGCGTCGTACGCCTCGGGGGACCAACGTCCGGGAGCCGCGCCGTACTTCGCGCGGTAGGCCGTCCGGAAGGTGGCGGACACGCTGCCGGGGTCGGTGAAGGGAGTGGCGAACAGCCAGCCGTCGCCCGCGTCCCCGGCCTGCCGGAGGAAGTCCGGCGTCATGATGCGCCAGGTCCCCAGACGTGCGCCGGTGAAGCCCGCTTCGGCGAGCGCGCGGGCGCAGCGGGCCGCGCGCTCGGGAGCTGTGCCGCTGAAGACGACGGCCTGTGCTTCGGCGGCCAGGGCGTCGCGTACGGCGGCGGTGAAGTCGTCGCTGTCGGCGTCGACGCCGTGGACGCCGGTGGTGCTGTCGTCGCCGGTCGACAACTGCGAGAGCCCGTTGGTGAGGTCCGAGCCGGCTTGGCCCGCCGCCTTGTCGTCGATGACGGCGAGGCGGTCGACCCGCTGTGCGGTGAGGTACGTCCGCAGGGGCACGGCCAGGCTGGACTCCGGGCCACGGGTGACCCGCAGCGTGGTCAAGTTCAGCTCGGAGCCGGTGAGTTCGGCGCCGTCCGAGGAGATCAGCACCATGGGCGTGCGGGTGTCCCGGTAGAGCCGGGCGGCGGCGAGTGCGGCGGTGGGGGTGCCGAGGCCGAGGACCGCGCTCACCCCGGCGTCGGTGAGGCGCTTGGCCGCCGCCTCCGCGCGGGCGGCCCTGCCCTGGTCGTCGACGGTGTCGAGGGCGAGGCGGAAGGTGATCCCCGCACGCTTGTTGTGCTGTTCCACGGCGAGCCGCGCCCCGCGCTCCTGCGCCACGCCGACGGCCTTGTCCGTGCCGCTGAGGTCGGCCTGGAAGCCGAGGGTGTGTACGGGAAGGTCGCCGCCCGAGCCGCCTGAACCCCCCGAACCCCCCGAACCGCCGTTCCCGCCCTGCCCCGCCGCCAGATACGCGGTGACTCCGCCACCTGCGGCGACCACGGCCGCCGCCGCGCCCCCCATCAGCAGAACGCGCCGCCGGGTCGGCGGGCGGGTGTCCTGCGCGGCCGGTGGCGCCGGGCGGTCGACGGTCGGGGTGTCGCCCGCCGGCGGCCTCGGGGATCGTCGGGGGGTGGGCACGTCCAGCGCGCGTGCGGAGCGTTCGGCGACCACGCGCAGGAGTGCGGGCGGCAACCAGTCCCCCTGCCGGTCTTCGGAAATGTCCCGCGCGAGCGAGCCCCGTGGGTCACGGAGCGCCGCCGCGACCGCCCGGACCGTCGGCCGTTCCGCCGGGTCCTTGGCCAGACAGGCCCGGATCGGTGCCAGCAACTCGCCCGGTACGTCCGCCAGATCGGGTTCCTCGTGCACCGTACGGAAGAGGACGCCGGCCGCGTTCCCGCTGCCGAACGGGCGTCGGCCGGAGGCCGCGTACGCCAGGACGGAGCCCAGCGAGAAAACGTCACTCGCCGGACCGACCTCCCCTGCGCGGGCCTGTGCCTGTTCGGGAGCGAGGAAGCCCGGCGTGCCGATGACCGCGTCGGGCGCGGTGAGCGCCGTGGCGCCGCCGGTGTGGGCGATGCCGAAGTCGATGAGGCGGGGGCCGTCGAGGGCGAGGAGCACGTTGCCCGGCTTGACGTCGCGGTGCACAAGTCCCGCGTCGTGCACGGCCGTCAGCGCGTCGGCCAGCCGGACTCCCAGCGTCCGTACGGTCGCGACGGGCAGTACGCCGAAGCCGTCGACCGACTCGACCAGCGACGGTCCTGGCACGAACTCCGTTGCCAGCCAGGGCTCCCGGGCCTCCGTGTCGGCCGCGACCACCGGCACGAGCCAGCGCCCCGTCAGGCCACGGACCGCCGCCACCTCGCGCCGGAACCGGGCGCGAAACGCGGGATCCGCCGCGTGCCGGGCGTGGATCGTCTTGAGCGCGACGAGCGCCCCGCCGCGCGTACGGGCGAGATGGACGACGCCCATGCCGCCCGCGCCGAGCCGGGCGAGCAGCCGGTGTCCGCCGATCTCCTCGGGGTCGTCAACGGCCAAGGGGCGCATCAGAAGGTGACCTTGCCCGTGTAGGAGTACCGGCCGCCCTTCACCTCGTACCGGAAGACCTCGTAACTCTCCAGCCAGCGGTAGTCCTTGTCGAAGGAGTACGACCGGACGACGCCCTTGTACTCGTCCTTCATCAGCAGGTCGAACAGCGCCTTCCCGGAAGGCCGGCCGCCGGCTTCGGTGAGGCGCGTGATGACCATGCGGGCGACGTCGTACGCCTCGGCCGCCCAGTACGGCGGTGCGGAGCCGTAGCGCTCGCGGTAGGCGGTGGCGAAGGCGCGGACGGGGGAGGCCGACGGGTCGATGTACGGCGCGAAGATCTGCCAGCCGTCGGCGGCGGCGCCCGCGGCGGTCAGGAACTCCTGGCCGGCCGCCGGATAGCCGAGCACACGCGCGCCGTCGAAGTCCGCGTCCGCGAGGGCGCGCGCGACCGCCGCCGCCCGCGCGGGGGTGCCCGTGTAGACGAAGGCGTCCGGCTTGTCGGCGACCATGTCCGCGACCAGCGGCGCGAGGTCCTCGGCCAGCCGTGGTGCCACACGCGGCTCGCCGGCGATCTTGAGGACGCCCAGGTTCTGGAACATCGTGCTGCCGAGCTGCCACGCCGGTGTACTGCCGGCCCGGTCGACCAGCACGCCCACGCGCCGGGCGCCCTGGGTCCGGAGCGAGAAGGCGGCCGTCGCCGGCAGATGCGTGTAGGCGGGGACGGCCTGGAGGAAGTGGCGCGGGTCCGAGGTGCCGTACGGGCTCTGCGCCGAGGAGGCGGTCAGCTGGGGGACGAGCCGTTCGTCGTAGCTGTCGAGGCTCGCACCGGTGGCCGCGTCACCGGTCGAGCCGATGACCGCGAGCAGATCGCGGTCGGCGGCGAGCGTACGGGCGACCTTGGCCGCGCGGGCGGCGTCGCCCCGGTCGTCGACCGTCTTGAGGGTGAGGGTGAAGGGCTTGTCCTTACGGGAGTTGAACTGTTCCACGGCCAGCCGTATCCCGCGTTCCTGGGCCTGCCCCACGGCTCCCTGAGGGCCCGTCAGATCGGCCTGGACGCCGAGGATCCAGCGTCGGGCACGGGGCGACGCGGTCGGCGCCGTACTGTCGCCGCGCTGTGCGGCCCAGACGGCGGCACCGCCGCCGGCGGCGAGCAGGGCCGCTCCGCCGAGCAGCAGGAAACTGCGGCGGCCGGCGCGCCCTGCGGCCGGCCGGGCGTCCTCCGGCCGTTCGTCGTCCGGCTGTCCCTCGTGTGGTTGTCCGTCGTGCGGTTCCTCGGCCGCCCCCGCGTCGAGAGTCGTCGCCTCGATTTCCGGAAGGGCGAGCAATTCGGCGGAACGGTCCGCGATGAGGCGTACCACCGCGTCGGGCAGCCAGTCGACACCGTCCTCGGGTGTCTCCTCCGCCAGCGCCTCGTCCACCTCACGGGCGGTGGGCCGATCGTTCGGGTCCTTGGCGAGGCAGCGCTCGACGAGGCGGCGTGTCTCGTCGGGAACGCCGTCGAGATCCGCCTCGTCGTGCACCGTGCGGTAGAGGAGGGCGTCCACGGCGCCGGTCCCGAAGGGCGGGCGCCCGGTGATCGCGTAGGCCAGGAGACACCCGAGGGCGAACACATCGCTGGCGGGCGAGGCGGGCCGGGCCCGCGCCTGCTCGGGAGCGAGGAAACCGGGCGTGCCGACGATCATGTCCGCCGAGGTCAGCGCGGTCTCCTCGGTGGCACGGGCGATACCGAAGTCGATGAGACGGGGGCCGTCGACGGCGAGCAGCACATTGCCGGGCTTGACGTCGCGGTGCACAAGTCCCGCGTCGTGCACGGTGGTCAGGGCGCGGGCCAGCATCCGGCCGAGGACGCGCGCACCGCGCGGCGGCAGCGGGCCGCACATGGCGACCGCCTCGGCCAGCGAGGGGCCGGGGACGAAGGCGGTGGCGAGCCAGGGCGCGGGCGCGTCCGGGTCGGCGCCGGTCACCGGCACGGCCCAGGGGCTGTCCACGCGCCGGGCGGCGGTGACCTCACGGCGGAAGCGGGCGCGGAACGCCGGCTGGTCGGCGTACTCCGGCAGGATCACCTTGACGGCGGCCAGCTCACCCGAGTCGGCGCGGCCGAGATAGACGACGCCCATGCCGCCCGCGCCGAGCCGGGCGAGCAGCCGGTGTCCACCGACGCGGGCCGGGTCGGCGGGGGTGAGCTTCTCGGTCATCGGCGGTCACCCTTCGCGTCAGCACTCGCGTCACTACTCGCGTCACCGCTCGTGCCGGCCTGCGTGCCGGCCTTCGTGTCGCCACTCGGCCCGCCACCCGGCCCCGACGGGTCCCGCTCGATCGCGGCCCTGAGGCGGGAGCGCATCCCGACGTGCGGATCCCGCAGCCGGTCGAGCAGATCGGCCTGCGACCAGCCACGGGCACCCTTGGCGGAGACGGCCAGAGTGAACTGGCCGATCCTGGTCTGCTCCCAGATGTACGGGTGGGGGCCACCGGCCCCGGCTTTCGTATAGCTGCCGATCTCCGTGAGGACGTCGTCGGCGTACTCGTTCCCGGACTCGCCGAGAGAGGCCGGGATGTCCCGCAGCGAGGTGATCAACTCGTCGGAGCGCAGCTGCTGCGACGGGCAGCGCATCATCTCCTCCAGAACCTCGGCGTTCTCCCAGTCGGCCTCCTCGGGAGTGCGGTGCGCCGTGACGACGGCGCTCAGCCGGAGCGCGGCCCTGCCGTCGCCCGCCGGTATCTCGTAGGAGCGGGTCAAGGTGGCGAGGACGCCCTTCGGGAGGGCCTGTTGCTGCCAGACGCAGTCGTCGCCGAGGACCGCCCAGCGCCGTGGGTCGCTCTCGTACGGGCTCTGCCGTACGGCGCCGGGCCCGAAGGCGGACGCGGCGGGGAGTACGTCCCGGACCAGGGCGGCGGCCTCCGCCGACGTGTCCGGGAGCCGGTCGGGGGCGATGTCGACGACTTCGGTCGGGGACGGGGAGGCGCTCGGCGCGGGGCCGCCCTTCTTGTCCGGCGCCGGTCCCGGTGGGTCGTCGCCTCCGTCGGAGGTGCATCCCGCGAGCAGTACGACGCCTATCGCGGTGGCACCGCCAAGGCGCGCCAACCGGCCCATCACGACCACGAGTCCCCCATGCGATTGCCCGCTCACCGGGCGCCTCCGGCCCATGCTAGGCAGCAACTCACGGACGCCGTCGACCCGTTGACGATCTCGTGGCGGAGCCGTACCCCATCTGTCACACAGTCGGCGTCAACAGCCGTGCGGCGGTTTCGGATAGCACGGCACCGCGCTCGCCGCAACAGGTGAACTCCCCGCTGTGGCAGGCGTGTTGTAGAGCGCCGCCACATGTCGTGGCGGTCGGCGCGCTCCTACTGTGACCGCACCCCACTCCGGCCGTCGTTCCTCCGGGTCCGGCGGCCGGCCCATGTCGCGGGAGGTCCCGTTGCTTCACGTATCGCCGCCCCATTCCGACCGGCCGACTCACACCCGACGGCGCGGGCGCCTGCGCCGTGCCGTCGCGCGGCTCGCCGCCGCCCTCACCCTGGCCACCGGCATCGCCCTGCTGCCGCCCGCGCCCCAGGCGCAGGCCGCCGTCACCCTTGAACGGGTGACCAGCTTCGGGGCCAACCCCGGCGGTCTCAACATGTACGTCTACCGGCCCGCGTCCCTCCCGGCGAACGCGCCGGTCGTGGTCGCGCTGCACGGCTGCACACAGTCCGCCCAGATCTACGCCGACAACTCCGGCCTGACCACCTTCGCCGACCGGCACGGCTTCCTGCTCGTCTTCGCCGAGACGACGTCGGTCAACAACGCGAACAAGTGCTTCAACTGGTTCCAGGCCGCCGACATCGGCCGGGGCCAGGGCGAGGCCGCGTCCATCCGGCAGATGGTGGCGCACGCCGTCTCGTCGTACGGCGCCGACGCCTCGCGGGTCAATGTCACCGGGCTCTCCGCCGGTGGCGGCATGACGGCGGTGATGCTCGCCGCGTACCCCGACGTGTTCAAGGCCGGCGCGGTGCTGGCCGGACTGCCGTACGCCTGCGCCACGGACGTCCTCTCCGCGTTCACCTGCATGAACCCCGGCGTGGACCGTACGCCCCAGGACTGGGCGCAGCGCGTACGCAACACCTACCCCGGACACACGGGCCCCTGGCCCAAGGTGTCCGTCTGGCAGGGCGACAACGACCCCACCGTCGTCCCGAGGAACGCCGACGAACTGCGCGACCAGTGGACCCAGGTGCACGGCCTGGACCAGACGCCCGACCGCAGCACCACCATCGGCCCCAACAGCACCCGCAGGGACGAGTACCTGGCCGGGGATGGCACCGTCGCCGTGGAGGTCAACCGCGTCCCGGCCATCGGGCACGGCACACCCGTCGACCCCGGCGGCGGCGCCGAGCAGTGCGGGGCGACCGGCACCGCGCACTTCATCGACTCCATCTGCTCCAGCTACTGGGTCACCCGCTTCTTCGGACTCGACGCGTCCGCACCCGGTCCCGGCGGTCTGCCCGCCCCGGCCGGACTGCGGTCCACGGGTGTGACCGGCTCCTCCATCGCGCTGGCGTGGGAGCCGGTGGCCGGCGCGACGGGTTACGCCGTCTACCGGGGCGGTACGCGGGTGGGCGGGCCGGCCGAGCCCCGGTACACCGACAGCGGTCTGGGCGCCGGGACCTCGCACACGTACAGCGTCGCGGCGCGCGGCGCGGACGGCGCCGAGGGTGCCCGCTCGGCGCCGGTCACCGCGGTCACCACCGGAGCGCCGGCGACCTGCTGGACGTCGAGCAACTACGAGCACGTACGCGCCGCGCGGGCGACCACCAGTGGTGGCTACGTGTACGCGAAGGGTTCGAACCAGAACATGGGTCTCAACAACACGTTCGTCATCCGCACGCTCAAGGAGTCCCCGACGGGTTACTACGTCCTCGCCGACGCTCGCTGCCCCTGACGGGTGGGTAGCGTCCCGCCGCCGCCCCGCGCCCCGTCGCGTGTCGTGTCCCCGCGTGTTCCTACAACGGAGTGATGGCCCATGCCACTTGTCCCGCAGTACGTCCGACGGATCAGGGCCGCCGCATGCCTCGTCGCGGCGGTCCTCGTGGCCCCGGCCGCCGTCGCCCCGCCCGCATCCGCCTCCGCACCCGCACCCGTATCCGCCACCGGTGCCGACCGGCCACCCGGCCACTGCGCCCGGACGGCCGCGCTCGCCGTACCCGGCGCCGCACATCAACAGATCGCCTGCCTCGACGAATTGACCACCGCCGGCACCGTCGCCTCGGGCCACACCGACCCGGCCGACTGGGCGGGGCTCACCCCGAAGGACCTCGCCACCCCCAGCGGTGTACCGGGCGTCCAGATCGACGGCTACTTCCCCGACACCTCCACCACCAACACCACCCACGGCTGGAACCACGACTCGCAGTTCGTGATCCGCCTGCCCGACCGCTGGAACGGCGGCCTCGTGATCGCCGGATCGCCGGGCGTCCGCAAGCAGTACGCCAACGACCGGGCCTTCGGCGACTGGGTGCTCGCCCGCGGCTACGCCTACGCCGCCACCGACAAGGGCAACACCGGCGCCACCTTCCACCGCGACGGCGCCGCGCCCGGCGACGCCCTCGCCGAATGGAACACCCGGGTCACCCAACTCGCCCTCGCGGCACGGAAGGTGACCACCCAGCGCTACCAGCGGCCGGTGTCCCGCACCCTCGCGATGGGCATGTCCAACGGCGGCTATCTGGTGCGCTGGCAGCTGGAGAACCACCCGGAGCTGTACGACGGCGGCGTCGACTGGGAAGGCACTCTCTGGCGTACGGAGGACCCCAACCCGCTCACCTTCCTGCCGCCCACCCTGCGTGCCTATCCCACCTACGAGGCCGGTGGCGCGGGCGCGGGCGCGGCGCGCCGGGAGATCGTGCAAGCGGGATTCCCGGCCGGTTCGGAGTTCCTCTGGCCGTACCACCATCAGTACTACTGGGACCTCACCCAGCGCATCTACCGCGAGGAACTGGACCCGGAGTTCGACGGCGCCACCGAGGCCGGGACACCCTTCTGCACGCCGGGGACGCCCGCCTGCGACGCCGACTACGACTACGGGGCGAGGCCGGCCGCCGTCCGGGACGCCGTAGGGAAGATCGCGCTCACCGGCCGGATCGGCAAACCACTGATCACCTTCCACGGCACGCTCGACGTGCTGCTGCCGATCTCCAAGACGTCGGACACCTACGCGGCGATGGTGCGGCGCGAGGGGCGCGGCGCACTGCACCGCTACTACCGGATCGAGGGCGGCACCCATGTCGACTCGCTCTTCGACACCTTCCCCGACCGGCTCCGTCCCCTGGTGCCGTGTCACCGCTCGGCCGTCGTCGCGCTGGAGCGCTGGCTGGACGACGGCCGGCGCCCGCCGGCCGACCGGACGATCCCGATGCCCGAGGGGGCGGATCCGGCCACGCTGCTCACCCGGTGCCCACTGACCGGCTGAGGTGGTGACGCAGCGTCACAGCCCGCCGCTCCCGGGCAGGCATGTGGTGGACGACGACATCTGATCCGCATCCAGTGTGGTGAACCGTCACATGGGATGTCGGGTCAGGTGTCTCTACCGTTCCGGCCATGAAGAGCAGGGAACTCAAGGGCCGCACCGCCCTGGTGACCGGTGGCGGCAGCGGCATCGGACGGGCCTGCGCCGAGGCGCTCGCCGAGGCCGGGGCGCTGGTCCACATCGTCGACCGCGACGCCGACGCGGCCAAGTCCGTCGCCGCCGCCACCGGAGGCGTCAGTCACGCCGTGGACCTGGCCGACGCGGGCGCCGTCGGCCGGCTCCCCGGCGAGGTGGACATCCTGGTCAACAACGCCGGACTGCAACACGTCGCGGCCATCGAGGACTTCCCGCCCGAGAGATTCGAGCTGATCCAGAAGGTGATGCTGACGGCCCCGTTCCTGCTGATGCGGCACTGCCTGCCGCACATGTACGCGGGCGGCTGGGGCCGCGTCGTCAACATCTCCAGCATGCACGGACTGCGCGCCAGTCCCTTCAAGTCCGCGTACGTCGCCGCCAAGCACGGACTGGAGGGGCTGAGCAAGGTGGCCGCGCTCGAAGGCGCGCCGCACGGGGTGACCAGCAACTGCGTCAACCCCGGCTATGTACGCACCCCGCTGGTGGAAGGGCAGATAGCCGCCCAGGCCGCCGCCCACGGAATCCCTCCGGACGAAGTCGTCAGCGACGTACTGCTGGACCGCTCCGCGATCAAGCGGCTGATCGAGCCGGCCGAGGTGGCGGCGGTGTGCGTCTGGCTCTGCGGCCCCGACACGGGCTACATCACCGGCTCCTCGATCCCCGTCGACGGCGGGTGGGGCGCCCGCTGACCCGGGCGACCGCTCCCCGCACCCGCTCCCGCCGCACCCCGCTCCCGCACCACCCGCTCCCGCACCACCCGCACCCCGTCCCTGACCGCCCCAACGAAACGCGGTGACTCCACCATGAGCGTCGTCCCCAGCTCCCCACCACCCGGCAGGACCCACATCGGCCGCATCGTCGCGGCCAGCCTCGTCGGCACCACCATCGAGTGGTACGACTTCTTCCTCTACGGCTCCGCCGCCGCCCTGGTCTTCAACACCCTCTTCTTCCCCAGCAGCGACCCCCTCGTCGGCACCCTCCTCGCGTTCCTCACCTACGCCGTCGGCTTCGCCGCCCGCCCCCTCGGCGGCATCGTCTTCGGCCACTACGGGGACAAGATCGGCCGCAAGAAACTCCTCGTGTTCAGCCTCCTGCTGATGGGCGGCGCCACCTTCGCCATGGGCCTGCTGCCCACCCACGCGACCATCGGTGTCGGCGCGCCGATCCTGCTGACCGTGCTGCGGCTCGTCCAGGGCTTCGCCCTCGGCGGCGAGTGGGGCGGCGCGATCCTGATCGTCTCCGAGCACGGCGGCGACAAGCGCCGCGGTTTCTGGGCCTCCTGGCCGCAGGCGGGCGCCCCCGGCGGAAATCTGCTGGCCACCGGTGTGCTGGCGCTGCTCGCCGCGGTCCAGTCCGACGAGGCGTTCCTCGCATGGGGCTGGCGCATCCCGTTCCTGCTCTCCGGGGTGCTGGTCATGATCGGACTGTGGATCCGTATCTCCGTCGAGGAGTCGCCGGTCTTCCTGGAGGCGCAGCGGAAGGCGGCCGACGAGGCGGCGCGGACGGGCGGTGCGGGCGCGGCGCCCGGGATCAAGGAGGACGCCCCCGTCGTCCAGGTGTTCCGCAAGAGCTGGCGCGAGGTGCTGGTCGCGATCGGCACCAGGTTCGGCGAGAACGTCTCGTACTACATCCTCACCGCCTTCGTGCTCGTCTATGTCACCGTGCATCTGGAACTGCCCAAGAGCGACGCCCTCAACGCGGTCCTGATCGGCTCGGCGGTGCACTTCGTCACCATCCCCATGTGGGGGGCGCTCTCCGACCGGCTCGGCCGCCGCCCGGTCACCCAGATCGGCGCGATCGGCATGGTCGGCTGGGCGTTCGCGTTCTTCGCGCTGCTGGACACCGAGTCGTTCCCGGTCATCACCCTCGCGGTCACGGTGGGGCTGCTGTTCCACGGGGCGATGTACGGGCCGCAGGCGGCCTTCATCTCCGAGATGTTCGACACCAAGGTCCGCTACTCGGGCGCCTCGATGGGCTCCCAGCTCGCCTCGATCATCGGCGGCGCGCTCGCACCGCTCATCGCCGTCGAACTGCTCAAGGACTACGACTCCTCCGTGCCGGTGTCCGTCTATCTCAGCGCGGCGGCGCTCGTGACCGTCGTGACCGTGTGGGTGGCGAAGGAGACCCGGGGCCGGGACCTCACCAAGGACGGACTGGTCGGCTCCGTGCCCGCGCCCGCCGCGCCGGGGCAGCTTCCCGCGAGCCGTACGGAGAGCGCCGGGAGCGCCAAGAACTCGGCGCGGCTCGGCGGCTGAGCGCCCCCGGGGCCGGGCCCGTACTCCCGTCGCCGCACCCGTGCCCACCCGGAGGTGATCACCGTATGCTCGCCGACGTGACAGCTCCAGGCACCCGGCACTCCGTGGCTGCCCTGCGCCGGCTCCTCGACCTGCTGGCGCGGGGCGCGCCCGCGCAGGAGTTCGCCCGCCCCGCCGCCGACGCCCGCGAGGCCGGCGTGCGGGGCGGTGAGCTGGCCGCGATCACCGACGCCACCGAGGTCGCCCTGCGCATCAGAGGCACCCTCAGCCAGCACCGGCGCCGCGAGGCCCAGCTCACCGCCCTCTTCGACACCGCGAGCGACCTCGCGGCGCTCCGGGACCTGGACGCCGTGCTGCGCGCCATCGTCCACCGGGCCAAACTGCTGCTCGGCACGGACGTCACCTACCTGTCCCTCAACGACGAACTCGCCGGCGACACCTATATGCGGGTGACCGACGGGTCCGTGGCCGCCGCGTTCCAGCAGGTACGGCTCGGGATGGGGGAGGGCCTCGGCGGACTCGTCGCGCAGACCGCCCGCCCGTACGCCACCGGCGACTACCAGCGCGACACCCGCTTCCACCACACCACCACCATCGACAGCGCCGTACGCGACGAGGGGCTGCGCGCGATCCTCGGTGTGCCGCTGCGCGTCGGCGCCCGGATCATCGGAGTGCTGTACGCCGCCGACCGCGCGCCCCGTGAGTTCGCCGCCGAAGAGGTCGCCCTGCTCTCCTCACTGGCCGACCACGCCGCCATCGCCATCGACGGCGCGCGGCTGCTGGAGGAGACACGGGCCGCGCTGGTCGACCTCAACGCGGCCTCGGAGACGATCAGGACGCACAGCGGCGAGATGCGCCGCGCCGAGGAGGCGCACGACCAGCTCACCGACCTGGTGCTGCGCGGCGGTGGCGCCGACGACGTGGCCGCGGCCATCGCCGACATCCTCGACGGCGGCATCCTCATCCACGACGCGGACGGCGCCGAACTCGCCGGCGCCCGCGTCGAGTTGATGCCGGACCCGCCGGACACGTCGGGCCCCCGAGGCTCCGCCGGGCAGGACCTGGCTCCGGCGGTCGCCGCCTCCAGGGCCAGCGGCCGGGCGGTCCCCCTGAACGGCACCTGGGTCTGCGCGGTCCTCGCCGGACCGGAACTCCTCGGCAGCATCGCGCTCACCGGACACCCGGACCTCGCGGACGTCGATCGGCTCCTGTTCGAACGCGCCGGTGTCGTCACGGCGCTGCTCCTGCTGCTGCGCCGCTCGGTCGCCGAGGCGGAGGACCGGGTACGCGGTGAACTGCTGGGCGACCTGCTCATCGGCTCCGGCGACCCGGGCGCCCTGTCGGCACGGGCCCGCCGGCTGGGGGTCGATCTGGCGCGCCCGCACTGTGTGTTCGTCGCGGACAGCGAGAGCGCCGACCGGCACCGTCTGCTGGCCGTGGCCGCCAGACACGCCCAGGCCGGCAAGGGACTGGCGGGCCTCCACGAGGGACACGTGGTGCTCGTCGCGCCCACCGGCAGCCCCGGGCAGGGCGCGCGCACACTCGCCGCCGAACTCGGCCAGGCCGTCGGCTCCCCGGTCACCGTCGGCGCGGCGGGCCCGGCCGCCGGCCCCGCCGAACTGCCCACCGTCCACGGCGAGGCCTGCCGCTGTCTCTCCGCCCTGCGCGTCCTCGGCCACACCGGACACGGCGGCGCCACCGACGAACTCGGCTTCGTGGGCGTACTCCTGGGCGACCGGGCGGACCTCGGCGGCTACGTACGCGCCACGCTCGGCCCCGTACTCGACTACGACGCCGAGCGCGGCACCGACCTCGTGGGCACGCTCGACGCGTACTTCGCCGAGGGGGCGAGTCTCACCCGGACCAAGACCGCGCTGCACGTCCATGTGAACACGGTCGTGCAGCGGCTGGAGCGGGTCGGCCGGCTCCTCGGCCAGGACTGGAACTCCCCGGCGCGCACGCTGGAGATCCAACTGGCCCTGCGGCTGCACGGATTGACGAGCGCCGGCCGGGCGGAGACCCGCCCGGCCGGCACCCGGTGAATCAGCGGACCTTGACGAACACCGGGTTCGAGTAGAACCACAGGTCGTCCCACGGGCTCTCCAGGCCGTCCGCGAGCGGCTCGGCCTCGTCCGTGCTGGTGCCGCGCACGCGGGCGTACATGTCGCCGTCCACGTCGCGCAGGGTGTGCTTGATGACGTACTCGTCGCCCTGCTTGCGCCAGTCGCGCTTGCCGAACCGCGCCACGACCTTGGTCGTCGGGTTGGTGTCGGAGTCGCGGTTGTCGCTCTTGCCGGTGATCCGGCCGGTGATCAGGTCGACCCGGCGCACCTCGGGACGGTCGCCGTTGGCGTTCTTGCCGTTCAGCGGGCGGAAGCGGATCTCGATCTCGACATCCGTACGGCCCCGGTTGGTGACCGTGACGGTCTCGCCGACGCCGGCCTCGTTGCCGCGGTTGCTCGCCGTGACGTCGAGGGTCCGGATGAGGTCACCGGTGCCGACCCAGATCCGGCCGTTGCGCAGACCGTCCATGATGTCGCCGTAGTCCTGGCGCGCCAGCACATGCGTCTTGCTGTACTCGCCCGGCCAGAAGTCGGAGCCGCCGCGCGT
Source organism: Streptomyces sp. NPDC006643 (assembly GCF_042870175.1). NCBI lineage: Bacteria > Bacillati > Actinomycetota > Actinomycetes > Kitasatosporales > Streptomycetaceae > Streptomyces > Streptomyces sp. NPDC006643. The sequence goes on from NZ_JBIAHA010000009.1 coordinate 207,370, forward strand.
CCAGTGCACGTGCGAGTCGGACGTCGCGGTGATCCACCAGCGCCGGCCCTCACCGAGCAGCGCGTCCCACAGGCCGCCGACCCGCGCGGTCATCTGGTCGAAGCCGCCGTGCGTCGGGTAGTTGCCGTAGCCGCCGCGGTCGCCGCCGTTGAGCGGGCCCGCCTGGTGGCCGGGAGCACCCTCGAAGCCGACGTAGATGTCGGGCGCCGCGTCGTTGCCGTTGCGGAACTCGCGCGGGGTGTCCTGACCGTAGACGCCGAGGCCGGGCGCCGAGCGCGAGGCGTGGTGGGCGATCACCAGCGGCTTGCGGGGCATGCCCTTGGCCGCCTTGAGGAACTCCACCATCTTGGCCTCGGTGTCGCGGCCCGGGTCGGCGGGGAACGGGTCGAGCTTGGCGAAGCGCTTCTCCAGCTCGTACAGCTGCTGCGCCTCGTCGGAGTGGTGAGGAATCATCAGGGTGTGGTGGTCGAGCGCCGGGGCGTCGAACTCCATGCCCCAGAACTGGAGCACCTCGGGGACGAGCACACGCGAACGCAGCAGGTCGGGGTAGGCCTGCTCCAGGTTGACCTTGGAGTGCGTCGGACCGCCGTGGTCCGTGCACATCGCCCAGCTGAGACCGAAGTTCTTCGCCATGATCGCGTTGGTCACGATCGGGTAGACGGCGTCGCCGCCCTTCTGGAACACGGGCGGGTTCTTCGTCGTGTCGAACGAACCGCTGTACTCCGAGTGCACGTGGTGGTCGCCGGCGCGCCAGGCGCGTCTGCGGTTGTCACCGGAGCCGCCGGACTTCCTGCGGTCGTCCTCGTCGTCGTTGCCGAACGCGACGCCGGTACCGACGATCGGGGCGGCGGCGGCGAGGGTCGCGCCGACGCCGGCGAACTTGACGAGCCGGCGCCGGGAGAGGGCCGAGCGCTCGGGGTCTTCGGTGTTCTTGTCCTTCACGGTTGAAGCCTTTCGTTCAACTTCCGGCGCGGGGGGTGCCAACCGCAGAGTCTCGGAGAGCAAACCGAACGCCGAGTGAACGGAGGTCAGGTCTCCCGAGAACAACGAAAGCTGCCCGATACACCGACCATCGCGGGTGCCTCAGCCCAGCCGCGGCAGCAGTCTGTCCGGGCGCATCGGGACCTCCCGCAGCCGGACTCCCGTCGCGTGGTGCACCGCGTTGCCGATCGCCGCCGCCGCGCCGACGATGCCGATCTCGCCGATGCCCTTGCTGCCCATCGGGTTGAGGTGCCGGTCGTCCTCCTCGATCCAGTACGCCTCCACGGAGCGCACGTCCGCGTGAGCGGGCACGTGGTACGAGGCGAGATCGCGCTCCGTGAAGTCACCGGCGACCGGATCGATCGTCGCGCCCTCCATCAGCGCCATCCCGAGCCCCATCGTCATCGCGCCGATGAACTGGGAGCGCGCCGTACGGGGGTTGAGGACGCGGCCGGCGGCGAAGACCCCCAGCATCCGGCGCACCCGGATCTCCCCGGTGTCCGTGTCCACCTGGACCTCGACGAAGTGCGCGCCGTAGGCGTGCCGGGCGAACTCCGTACCGGCCTGGACGTCGTCCGTCGTGTCGGCCATCGCGGACAGCCCCTCGGCGGGCACCGCCCCGCCCGCCGCGTCGATGCGTGAACGCAGGGCCCGGCACGCCTTGTCGACCGACCAGCCCCATGAGCCGGTGCCCGACGAACCGCCGGCCAGCGGGGCCCGGGGCAGATCACTGTCGCCGATCTCGACACGGACCCGGTCCAGCGGCGCGTGGAGCGCGTCGGCCGCGATCTGGGCGAGCACGGTGCGGGCTCCCGTACCGATGTCCGTGGCGTTGACCCGTACCAGGAAACCGCCGTCCGCGTCGGCGCGGGCCTCGGCCGTGGACGGGGAGATCAGCACCGGGTACGACGCGGAGGCGACGCCGCTGCCCAGCAGGAACCGGCCCTGCCCGCGTACCCCCGGGCGCGGGTCGCGGTCGCGCCAGCCGAAGCGGCGGGCGCCCTCGCGCAGGCACTCCACGAGATGGCGGCTGCTGTAGGGCCGGCCCGAATCCGGCTCGTGCGAGGGCTCGTTGCGCACCCGCAGCTCCACCGGGTCCACCCCGACGGCCAGGGCCAGTTCGTCCATCGCCGATTCCAGCGCGTACATGCCCGACGCCTCGCCGGGCGCGCGCATCCACGACGGCGAGGGCACGTCGAGCGCGGTGACGCGGTGGGTGGTGCGGCTGTGCGGCGAGGTGTACATGGTGCGGGCGGGTGTGGCGGCCTGCTCCACGAACTCCTTGATCGTGGAGGTGTACGTGATCACCTCGTGCGCCAGCGAGTCGATCACCCCGTCGGCGCCCGCGCCCAGCCGTACCCGCTGGATGGTCGACGGCCGGTGCCCGACGAGCGCCGGGAGCTGCGAGCGGTGCAGCGCCAGCTTCACGGGGCGCCCGACATGCCGGGCCGCCAGCGCGGCCAGCACCGGCTGCGGGCGCGGGGTGCCCTTGGAGCCGAAGCCGCCGCCGACGTGTTCGCTGTGGACGGTGATGCGCTCCGGGTCCATGGCGAAGAGCGCGGCCAGGGTCTCGCGTACGGCCGTCGACCCCTGGCTGGAGTCGTGCACCGTCAGGTGCCCGTCGTGCCAGTGGGCGACGGCGGCGTGCGGCTCCATGGGGTGGTTGTGCATCGGGTCCATGGAGTACGTGACGTCGACGGTGACGGGCGCGGCGGCGTACGCGGCGTCGAAGTCGCCGCGCTCGCGGGTCGCGGGGTGGCCGCCGTTCGCCTTCTCGGGCGTGTAGAGGCCGGGATGGTCGGCGGTGAGAACCACGTCGTGGTCCTCGGCCGCGTAGCTGACGCGCACGGCGTCGGCGGTGGCGCGCGCCGTCTCCAGGGTCTCGGCCACCGCGACGGCGACGATCCAGCCGCGGTGCGGCACGCGGTCGTCGCGCAGCGCGCCGAGGATCGGGTCGTCGGGCGCCTCGATCCGCGGCGCGTTCTCATGGGTCAGTACGGCGACGGCACCGGGCTCGGCGAGCGCCGCGTCCGTCTCGAAGGACACGATCCGGCCGCGCGCCACCGTCGCGGGCACCACCCACGCGTAGAGGCAGCCGGGCGGCGTGTGCTCGGCCGCGTAGGCCGCAGTCCCGGTGACCTTGGCCGGGCCCTCGATACGGACGGTGTCGGATCCCAGGACCCGCTCCCGGCTGGTCGTCATCGGTCTCCTCGGCGGGGGTCGGTGTGGTCGACGGCGGTCGCGCCGGGGCCGGCGAGTTCGGTGAGCAGCCGGACGGCGAGGTTGCGGGCCATCGGGACCTTGAAGCCGTTGTCCCGCAGCGGCCGTGCGGCGGCCAGCTCCGTCTCCACGGCGTCGCCGAAGGCGTCGGCGGTGGCCGGCCCGCCGCGCAGCGCGGCCTCGGCGGTGGTGGCCCGCCACGGCTTGTGGGCCAGCCCGCCGAAGGCGAGGCGTACGTCCCGTACGACACCGTCGCGCACATCGAGCACCACGGCGGCCGAAGCCAGCGCGAAGGCGTACGAGGCGCGGTCCCTGGCCTTGCGGTAGGCGGACCGCAGCCCGGCGGCGGACGCGGACAGCCGTACACCGGTGACGAGTTCACCGGGCCGTAGCACCGTGTCCCGCTCGGGGCGGTCGCCGGGCAGCCGGTGGAAGTCCGTGACCGCTACGGTGCGTTCACCGTCGGGGCCCAGCAGCAGGACATCGGCGGCGAGCGCGGCGAGCGCGACCGCCATGTCGGAGGGGTGCGTCGCCACGCAGGACTCGGAGTGCCCCAGTACCGCGAGATCGCGGTGGACGCCCTCCCGCGCGGGGCAACCGGAGCCGGGCCGCCGCTTGTTGCAGGGCTTGGTGATGTCCTGGAAGTACGGACAGCGGGTGCGCTGGAGCAGATTGCCGCCGGTGGTGGCCATGTTGCGCAGTTGTCCCGAGGCCCCCGCGAGAAGCGCCTGCGACAGCACCGGGAAGCGGGTGCGGACGGCCGGGTCGGCGGCGAGATCGCTGTTGCGGACGGTGGCCCCGATGAGCAGCCCGCCGTCGGCGGTCTCCTCGATACGGTCGAGCGGCAGCCGGGCGATGTCGACCAGATGACCGGGGGTCTCGACGCCGAGCTTCATCAGGTCGACGAGATTGGTGCCGCCGCCGAGGAAGCGCGCGCCCGGCTCGCGGGCGAGGAGGGCGACAGCCTGGGCCGGATCGGTGGCGCGCTCGTAGCTGAAGGGTTTCACCGGGCCACCGCCCGCGCGCCGTTCGTCCCGGTTCTCGCGGCCGTGACGTCCTGGATCGCCGCGAGGATGTGCGGATACGCCGCGCAGCGGCAGATGTTGCCGCTCATGCGTTCGCGGATCTCGTCGGCGGTGAGCGGCACCGGCTCGCCGGGGGGCGGGCCGTCCGCGCCGGTGACATGGGACGGATGTCCGCCGGCCGCTTCGGCGATGACACCGAGCGCCGAGCAGATCTGGCCGGGTGTGCAGTAGCCGCACTGGAAGCCGTCCCGGTCGATGAACGCCTGTTGCAGCGGGTGCGGACCGTCCGTCCCGTCGCGCGACAGGCCCTCGATCGTGGTGATACGGGCACCGCTCTGCGCGACGGCGGGCATCAGACAGCTGTTGGCGCGCCGACCGTCCACCAGTACGGTGCAGGCGCCGCACTGGCCGTGGTCGCAGCCCTTCTTGGGGCCGGTGATACGCAGGTGCTCGCGCAGCGCGTCGAGGACCGTGGTGCGGTTGTCGAGCGTCAGCCGGTGCGGGGTGCCGTTGACGTGGAGCATCACTTCGGAGGTGTGCGGCATCACCGTCGGGTATCCCTCGCTCACAGCGGGTAAACGCGCCGTGCCGGGGACCACCCGATCGGCCGCGATCCCGCGGTGTGCCTTCAGATCCGCCGGTGTGCCGTCGGATCCGGCGGTGTGCCCTCAGACCCGGCGGCGTGCCTTCAGACCCGGCGGTCGTCCCCCGACGCGAGGCGGACCTTGACGCGCTTGCCCACCGGTTGGCGGCGTACGTCGTATCCCTCGCACAGCGCCATGACGATCTCCAGCCCGTGCTGCCCGATCCGGCCGGGCTCGGTCGCGCACGGCACCGGCAGTGTGGAGTTGGTGTCCCACACGGTGATCTCCACCGTGTCGCCGTCGAATACCAGATCCAGGAGGCAGGGACCCGGTGCGTACTTGCAGACGTTGGTGACCAGTTCGCTGACGACCAGCTGCGCCGTACCGATCACCTGTGACGGGACCGTCTTGCCCTGATCGTTCCGTGCACCCGCCAGGAAGTCGGCCGTGAAGCGGCGAGCCTCGCCGATCATGCCCGACTCTCCCTCGAACACCGCGCCCCGTCCGACCACCCGGCCCGGGGCGGGGTAGCGGTCCTCGGTCTCTTCCACCCGTTGGTCCATGAGTGCGATCCGTTCCCCGTGGCAGCCCCTAGGAGAGAGCCGCCTTGCTGTTCACATTCCCGCCTGCCCCGCTTCAGCCACTCCAGTCCCAAAGGCGGCCACCGAACCGTACGAGCCTGGTAGATACCGGGACCGACGACGGCGCGGTGTTATAGATTTTGATCCACTTTTCAGTCACGAACAGCAGGAGGAGATCGTGGGCGTTTCCCTGGGCAAGGGTGGCAACGTATCGCTGAGCAAGGAGGCTCCCGGTCTGACCGCCGTGCTCGTCGGCCTCGGCTGGGACGCGCGCAGCACGACCGGTGCGGACTTCGACCTCGACGCGAGCGCGCTGCTGGTGAACAGCGCCGGCCGGGTGCTCTCCGACCAGCACTTCATCTTCTACAACAACCTGAAGAGCCCCGACGGTTCGGTCGAGCACACCGGTGACAACCTCACCGGTGAGGGCGACGGCGACGACGAGTCGCTGAAGGTCAATCTCGCGGGTGTCCCGGCCGATGTCGACAAGATCGTCTTCCCGGTCTCGATCCACGAGGCCCAGTCCCGCGGCCAGAGCTTCGGCCAGGTGCGCAACGCCTTCATCCGCGTGGTGAACCAGGCCGGCGGCGCCGAACTGGCGCGCTACGACCTCACCGAGGACGCCTCCACCGAGACGGCGATGGTCTTCGGCGAGCTGTACCGGCACGGGGCGGAGTGGAAGTTCCGCGCGGTGGGCCAGGGTTACGCCTCCGGACTGGCCGGTATCGCGGCCGACTTCGGCGTCAACGTCTGAGAACCGGCACCGACGCGCACCGGTACCGGCGCCAACGAGCACCGGCGCGAACGAGTACCAGCGCTAGAGGTACGGGCACGAGCTACGAGCGGGACGGCGGCGGCCGGGGAACAGGTCCGCCGCCGCCCGGCTCGAACTCCCAGGCTCCCCAGACTCGTTGACGGCGCGTCACATGGGTGTGCGGCGAACGGGAGCCCGTACGCGGGTCGTTCAGAGCCGGGGATCGACCTGGATCTTCGGTCCCGGACCGGCTCCCTCGGGCCGTACCCCCGCCAGCACCTCCGCCAGCGACTCCAGCGCCACCGTGCCCGCCACCAGCGGACGCGGGTCGACCGCGCCCGACGCGTAGTGCCCGATGGTGCGGGCCAGGGCGGGCGACGCGCTCAGGACACCCACGGCCGTCACGTCCTTCAGCGCCAGCTCCCGCGTGTCGATCCGGCTCGGCACACTCGCCAGCCCGATGTAGACGACCCGCTTGCCCGGCTCGACCAACTCCAGTGCCCGCGCCGGAAGATGCGCCGCGTTCGAGGCGTCGATGACCGCGTCGAAGGGCAGTCCGGGGAGCCCGTCGGCGGTCCACGCACCGTGCGCGCCCACCGAGCGGGCGAACTCCAACGACGCCTCGTCCAGCCCCTGTACATGCACCTCCACGCCCCGCGCCAGGGCGAACCGCGCCGCGAGCAGACCGATGGTGCCGGGGCCGAGCACCAGCAGCCGGTCACCGGGGGACAGCGCGGCGGCCTCGACGGCGCGCAGCGCGTTGCCGCCCGGCTCGACCAGGGCGCCGGCCGTCGCGTCGACGCTGTCAGGCAGCGCGTGCAGCGAGGAGACCGGGACGGCGACCCGCTCGGCGAGCGCCCCCGGCCTGCCGTGCCGGATGCCCAACTCGTAACGGTCCTCGCACACATGGTGCAGCCCGCCGGCGCACCGCCGACAGTGCCCGCAGCCGAGCATGGTGTCCCCGGTGGTGCGCCGCCCGAGCCAGCCGGGTTCGACACCCTCACCCACCGCCGACACGGCGCCGCACCACTCGTGACCGATCCGGATCGGATACGTGGCGTGGCCGTCGCGCAGATAGCTCATCTCGCCGGTGTAGAACTCGACGTCGGTGCCGCAGACACCCACCCGGTCGACGTCGACGACGACCTCACCGGGCCCGGCGACCGGCGGTTCGACGTCCTGTACCTCGCACCGGCCCGGCCCGGTGATCACGAAAGCGCGCACGGAACTACCTCCTGACAAGGGCCGGCCGCACGGCGGGTGGCAGCGCGGGCGCGCTCTTCCCCGGTACGGCTCGGGGAAGTTAGGGTGCCAGCCATGCCGGAGCAGCGCAGCTCACAGTGGTACGCGGGAACCGACCGGAACGCCTACATCCACCGGGCGTGGATGCGCCGGGGACTGCCCGCCCACGCCTTCGACGGCCGCCCGCACATCGCCATCGCCAACACCGCGTCCGACCTGACACCCTGCAACGCCCACCTCGGCGAGGTCGCCGAGAGCGTCAAACAGGGCATCTGGGAGGCCGGCGGCGTCCCGATGAACCTCCCGGTCGTCTCCCTCGGCGAGACGCTGGTGCGGCCCACCGCCATGCTGTGGCGCAACATGGCGGCGATGGCCACCGAGGAGATGCTGCGCGCCAACCCCGTCGACGGCGTCGTACTCCTCGGCGGCTGCGACAAGACGATCCCGTCCCTGCTGATGGCGGCGGCCTCCGTCGACCTGCCCGCCGTGGTGGTGCCCGGCGGTCCGATGCTCACCGGCACCTTCCGGGGCACGCCGCTGGGATGCGGCACGGACGTGTGGAAACTCAGCGAGGAGGTACGGGCCGGAACACTCTCCGAGGAGGAGTTCCTGACCTCCGAGTCCTCGATGATCCGCAGCCGGGGCCACTGCAACACCATGGGCACCGCGTCGACCATGGCGTGCGTCGCCGAGGCGCTGGGCACCACCGTCCCCGGCGTCGCGGGCATCCCCGCCCCCGACAGCCGGCTGCTGGAGAGCGCCCACGGCACCGGGCGGCTCGTCGTGGAGATGGTCGCCGAGGGCCGCCGCCCCAGCACCACCCTCACCAAGGGGTCCTTCCTCAACGCCGTCGTCGCCCTGGCCGCCGTCGGCGGCTCCACCAACGCCGTCGTCCATCTGCTCGCCATCGCCGGACGGCTCGGCATCGACCTCACGCTCGACGACTTCGACCGCACCGGCTCCGGCGTCCCGCTGCTCGTCGACCTCCAGCCCGCCGGACGGCACCTGATGGAGGACTTCCACCGGGCCGGCGGTCTGCTCGCCGTCCTGCACGAGGTGCGCGACCTGCTCGACCCGGCGGCGCTCACGGTCACCGGCCAGCCGCTGGTCGACCATCTGGACGGGGCGCGGATCTGGGACGACTCCGTCATCCACCGGCGCGCGGAGCCGCTGCAAGCCGACGCGGGCATCGCCGTGCTGCGCGGGAACCTGGCCCCGTCCGGGGCCGTCATCAAGCCCGCCGCCGCGTCGCCCGAGCTGCTGAACCACCGGGGCCGGGCGGTCGTCTTCGACAGCGTCGAGGACATGCACGCCCGCATCGACGACCCGGACCTCGACGTGGACGCGACATCGGTGCTCGTACTCCGCGGCTGCGGCCCCAAGGGCTATCCCGGCATGCCCGAGGTGGCGAACCTGCCGCTGCCCACCAAGCTGCTGGAGCAGGGCGTGCGCGACATGGTGCGGATCTGCGACGGGCGGATGAGCGGGACGGCGTACGGCACCGTCGTGCTGCATGTCGCGCCCGAGGCGGCGGCAGGCGGCCCGCTGGGGCTCGTCCGCACGGGGGACTGGATCGAGCTGGATGTCGCGGGACGGCGCCTGGACGTCGACGTACCGGCGGCGGAGCTGGAACTACGGCGCCCCGCCCAGGAGATGACCGGCGCCTTCGCCGCGCCGGCGCGCGGCTGGGAACGTCTCTATGTCGACCATGTCATGCAGGCCGACACCGGCGTCGACCTCGACTTCCTCGTCGGGTCGAGCGGCCACGAGGTGTCACGCGAGTCGCACTGAGACGAGGCGCCGGCCCGTTCAGACATGGTCGGGATCGCCGCCGTGGCCCGGGTCGGGATGGACCGGGTCGTGCTGCCCGGCCCGCGCGGACTCCAGCTGCGCGGCCAGCGACAGCCCGAGGAACAGCGAGATGCCGGCCAGCTGGGACCAGAGCAGCAGCGCGACGAACGCGGTCAGCGGCCCGTACACCGAGCCGAACGAACCGCTGAACCCGACATAGATCGTCAGCAGCCACGTCGCGCCGACCCACAACAGCAGATGTACGGCCGAGCCGAACGCCAGCCAGGTGTAACCGGGCTGGTCGCGGCGCGGGGCCCGGCGGAACAGCACGGCCGACGCCAGCCATGTCAGCAGGACGCCCACCGGAATCCGCAGCCACTCCCAGGCGGTCTGCGCCGCGCCGCCCCAGTGGAACGTCTCCGCGAGCGCGCCACCGACCGCCCGGCCGCCCACCAGGATGAGGAACCCGCCGACCAGCGGCAGTCCGGCGGCGACCGCGAGCACCAGGGCACGCGTGTACTTCGCCAGGAACGGACGGTCCCGCTCCACCCCGTAGATACGGTTCGCCCCACGCTCGATCTGCGCCATCGCCGACGCGAGATTGAGCGTCGCGAACCCCAGACCGAGCCAGACGGCCACCTCGCCCGCGAAGCCGCCACCGGACCCCGCCCCGCCCTCGACGCGCCCGAGCGAGGTCCGGATCAGGTCCGCGCTGGGGCCGGGCGCTATTCGGGTCAGCGTCAACTCGACGACCCGGCCGACACTCTCCGTATGCAGGGACGTCGCCACACCGACCAGCGCGATGCTGAACGGCACCAGCGCCAGCACGAACTGGAAGGCCAGCGCACGCGCGATGCTGAACCCGTCCGCGTAACGGAACCGCAGGAACGCGTCCGTCAGCAGCTTGCGCCCGCCGTACGTGCGCAGCGCCGCCCACGCCTCGTCGCCGGAAAGCTCTTCCCCGATCATGTCCCGGGTCTGCGGAACCCGCACCACGGTGCCCATCGCGCCCCCGACTCCAGTTTTTCTGTTGAGAACGGATTCTCGCAGGCGGGCGGATGTGAGAGGTTGCTCGGGGGGTCCGCTGTGGATCCCCGCAGTGGTGGCCGAGGTAGTGGTGAGGCGTGGAGGTAGGGGCTGTGTTGCAGGTAGGTCGAGTGCTGAGGTTCGACGAGGTTCGCGGTTACGGCTTCATCGTCCCGAGCGAAGGGGACGAGGACGTGTTCATGCACGCCAATGATCTGCTGGACGAGAAGTACCAGTACAAGGCGGGCAGTGAGGTCGAGTACTACCTGGAGATGGGGGACAAGGGCCCCAAGGCGTCACAGATCAGGCTGGTGAACGCGCCGCAGCCGGCCAGGAGCACGTCGGGCTCGGGCCCGGCGGATCCGCACGGCGACTACTCCGACGTGCTGTCCCCGGTCGAGCTGCGGAACGAGCTGACGGAGGCGCTGCTCCAGGCCGACCCGTCGCTGACGGGCGATCAGATCAAGCGGGTGCGGACGTCGGTGATCGAACTGGCGCGCTCGCACGGCTGGATCGAGTCCTGAGCCGGTCCACCGGGGCCGGTCGACGGGCGTCGGGCTGACTCCCGGCCTGGTTGGATGAGTGGCATGAACGGTACTCAGTCCATAGACGCCCCTTGGGGCATATCGGTGTTCGGCGCGGCGAGTGTGGACGCCGCGCCGGACCTTGCCCGGCTGCGGGTGGCGATAGCGCAGACCCGGCAGCAGCCGGGCGAGTCCTTCGAGGTGACCCGCGGCGGGGTCAACCAGATCCGTGAGGTGCTGCGCGGCCACAGCATCCCCGACAACGCCGTGTCGACGTCCCGTCTCGATCTGAAGTCCCTGTGGACCTACGGCAACGAGCGCAAGTTCCGCGGCTACGAGTGCACCGCCTCGTTCGTCATCGAACTGCGCGAACTCGACCTGCTGGAGGCCGTGCTCGTCGACGTCGTGGAAGCCGGGGCGAACCAGGTCGACGGTGTCGAGTTCGACGTACGGGCGAAGAAGGAACTGCGCGCGCGGGCACGCACGGCCGCCGTGGCCGCCGCGCGCGAGAAGGCGGATCTGTACGCGGAGGCCGCCGGTGTCCGGCTCGGCCAGGTCATCCACATCAAGGACGTGGACGCCGAGCAGATGCGGAACAGCTACCGCAGCCACAGCAGCGGTGGAGGGGACGGCGGCGAAGGCGACCTGACCCCCGGCAAGGTCAGCGTCACGGCGGGTGTGGTCATCGGCTTCTCGATCAGCGGGGGCTGACTGTTCCGTCGTTGCCCGGCGGCCGGACCACGGCGTCCTCGGGGGCCGGCTCCGGGCCGGCCTTCGAGGAAGCCGCCGGCGCGGGCCGCCCGGTCGCCCGCCCCGTCGCCCGCTCGCGCTGGGGCGCGAGGAAGAAGAGCATCGTCGGAATCAGATACAGCGCCCACACGGTCACCTGGACGACGGTCGGATCGGGCTGGAAGTTGAACACGCCCTTCAGCACGGTGCCGTACCAGCTGTCCGGCGGGACCGTCTCGGTGATGTCGAACGCCTTGTTCCCCAGCCCGCCGAGGAAGCGCGCCTCCTGGAGGTCGTGCACGCCGTACGCGAGAACGCCCGCCGCCACGACCACCAGCATCGAGCCGGTCCATCTGAAGAACTTCGTCAGGTTGATCCGCAGCGCGCCCCGGTAGAACAGCCAGCCCAGCACGAGCGCCGTGGCGATGCCCAGCAGCACCCCGATCAGCGGCCCGGACCTGCCCTCCCCGCCGGCCCGTACCGACGCCCACACGAACAGTGCCGTCTCCAGCCCCTCCCGGCCCACGGCCAGCAGCGCGGTCGCGACCAGGGCGCCCGTACCCATCCGCAGCGCCGCGTCGAGCCTGCCGTGCAGCTCGCCCTTGAGATGCCGTGCCGTACGCCGCATCCAGAAGATCATCCAGGTCACCAGGCCCACCGCGATGATCGACAGCGACCCGCCGAGCAGCTCCTGCGCCTCGAACGTCAGCTCCTGGGAGCCGAATTCGAGCGCGGCGCCGAACCCCAGCGAGACGGCGCAGGCGATACCGATGCCGAGCCACACCGGCCGCAGCGCCTCGCGGTGGTCGGTCTTGACCAGATACGCGACGAGGATGCAGACGACCAGACTGGCCTCAAGCCCCTCGCGCAGCCCGATCAGATAGTTGCCGAACATGCCGGCCGTCCTTCCGCCGATGTCACTGTGCCGGTCAGGGGAGCGCGAGTCGCGGGAGCGCGGGTCACGGAAGCGCGGGTCATGAGAACAGCTCCCGTCCCCACCAGTCGTCCTTGTCCCGGACGCCCGGCGGTACGGCGAAGACCGCGGAACCCACATGCTGGATGTACTCGTTGAGTGCGTCGGACCGCGACAGACTCCGCTGCACGGGGATGAACGCCTCCCGCACGTCGTGCTGGTAGGCGAGGAAGAACAGCCCCGCGTCGAGGCGGCCGAGCCCGTCCGTACCGTCGGTGTACGAATAGCCCCGCCGCAGCATCCGCGCCCCGCCGTTGGAGTCGGGGTGCGCGAGCCGTACGTGCGACGTCGGCAGCATCGACTTGAGGAACGGCTCGTCGTGCTCCTCGGCCTTGCCGACCGCCGCGCCCTCGCCCTTGTCCCGGCCGAAGACGTCCTCCTGCTCCTTCAGGGACGTACGGTCCCAACTCTCGATCCGCATCGCGATCCGGCGGGCCACCAGATAGGAACCGCCCGCCATCCAGTCGGGTCCGGCGTCGCCGGAGACCCACACATGGCGGTCGAGCGCCGCCGTGTCGGTGCCCGCGACATTGCGGGTGCCGTCCTTGAAACCGAAGAGATTGCGCGGCGTCTGCGCGTCGGGTGTCGTGGACGACGTCTTGCCGAAGCCGAGCTGCGACCAGCGGATCGCGATCCGGCCGAAGCCGATCCGGGCCAGGTTGCGGATGGCGTGCACCGCGACCTGCGGATCGTCGGCGCAGGCCTGCACGCACAGATCGCCGCCGCTGCGCGCCGGGTCGAGGTTGTCACCGGGGAACTTCGGCAGGTCGACGAGCGCTTCGGGCCTGCGGCCCGCCAGCGCGAAACGGTCGCCGTCCCCCGTGAACAGCGACGGCCCGAAGCCGATGGTCAGCGTCAGCCGGGACGGCTTGAGGCCGACCGCCTCGCCCGTGTCGTCCGGCGGTGCCTCCGGCAGCCCGCCGAACGCCCCCTCACCGACCGCGCGTCCCTCGGTCAGCAACGCGGCAGCCGCCGTCCAGTCCTTGAGGAGCTGGATCAGCTCGGCCCGGTCCCCGGCGGTCACGTCGAAGGCCGCGAAGTGCAGCCGGTCGGGGACGGCGGTGGCGATCCCGGCCTGGTGCGCGCCGTGGAACGGTACGGCGGCGCCCGCCGACCCGGCGGACTCCGTCCCGTCCGGGCCGCGCAGCGCGACGGCCGTACCGCCGGCCACGGCCGCGCCGAGCGCCAGCCCCGCGCCGCCCCAGCCGAGCACCGAACGCCGGGACGGCGCCCGGCTGCCGGGGGCCGCGCCCGTCGTCTCGTCGGGATGTGTGTCGTCGGTCATGGCCGCGGCCCTACTTCACGACCGCGGCGGCGAGCTTCGACAGTGGCTCGGCCAGCGCGTTCACCGCGTCGGACAGTTTCTTGCGGTCCGCCTCGCCGACCTTGTCGTACGAGGTGAACACATAACTCGTCGTGTCCGCACGGTAGGTGTCGAGCAGCGTGTTCAACGCGGCGAACCTGGTGTCCAGTTCGCCGGTCAGCTTCGCGTCGTTCTTCGACGCCACCGGCTTCAGCAGCGCGTACGACTTCTCGGCGCCCTCGACGTTGGCCTTGAAGTCGACCAGGTCGGTGTGGCTGTACCGCTCCTCCTCGCCGGTGACCTTGCCGGCGGCGACCTCGTCCAGCAGTTCCTTGGCACCGTTCGCCATGGACGTCGGGGTGATCTCCGCCGTACCGACCTTCTTCTGCCAGGCGGTCAGATCCGTGATCAGCAGATCGGCGAGTTCCTTGTCGCGCGGGGTGATCTTCTTGTCCTCCCACAGCGACTTCTCCAGACGGTGCCAGCCGGTCCAGTCCGTCTCGGGGTCCTGTCCCTCTTCGAGGCCGTCCGCGCGCAGGTCGACCTTCGGGTCGATGTCACCGAAGGACTCGGCCACCGGCTCGGTGCGCTCCCAGCCGATGCGGGAGTCCGCGTACGCCCGCTTCGAGGCCTCGATGTCACCGGACTTCACGGCCTCGGCGAACACCTTCGCCTTCGGCAGGGTCTCCTCCGCCTGCTCCAGCGTGTACTGGCGGTAGGCCGCGACCGCCGCGTCCAGCTCGGGATCCCGCTTCGCGCTCCCGCCGTCGCCGGTGGCCTTGACCTGCTGCCGGATGCCCTTGCCCTTCATGCCCGGCTTGCAGGCGATCTCGTAGTCGCCGGCCTTGATCTCCGCGGTGATGTTCGCCTTGGTGCCGGCACCGATGTTCTCGCGCTCGGTGACGATCCGGTCGTCGGGGAACAGGACATAGACCTCGGTGACCTTCGAGCCCTTGTTCTCCACCGCCAGTTGGAGATGGCCGGCCGGGAACTCCTTCTTCGACACCTCGCAGGAGGTGTCGGTGGCCGTGACCTCTATCGCCCCGTCGCCGCCGGCGTCGCTCTTTTCGGCGCACGCCGTGACGGTGGTGAGGGCGGCGACCGCCGCGAGGGCGGTGACCAGGGAGAGACGGGAGGGGCGCATACGGGCTCCAGCGGGCTGAGGGCAGTGTTCGTCGCTGCCCCTGAATGAGGCGAGCCTAAGTTAGCCGGACCTTACTCGTTCGAAATCAGAGCAAATTCCCAGATATCGGCGTCAATGGGTGGCTGGCCTTTGCTCATCCTTTTGAATGGCCTCACTGCTGTCCGCTCCACGCCCCCACCAGCGAGAGGCCGAACCTCATATGCAGCTGAGCATTCGCAACCAGCTCCCCGGCACCGTCACCGCCGTCACCCCCGGGGAGGTCATGGCCACGGTTCGGGTCCATCTGTCGGGTGGGCAGGACGTCACCGCCGCCATCACCCTGGAGGCCGTCCAGGAGCTGGGCATCGAGGAGGGCGCCGCGGTGCGGGTGCTGGCCAAGGCGACCGAGGTGTCCCTGGCGACCGGGCCGGTCCAGGGTCTGAGCATCCGCAACCGGCTGGCGGGCACCCTGCTGGAGATCGTCCTCGGCCCGAGCCTGGCGAACGTCAAGGTGGCCGTGGACGACGCCGAGCTGACCGCCGTGATCACCAGGGAGGCCGTGGAGGAGCTGGGGCTCACCCCCGGCACCGGCGTCACGGCGCTGATCAAGTCGACGGAGATCTCCCTCGCGGTCGGCTGACCGAATCTCCGCTCGTCCGGGACCGTCCGGGTGCGGGACGCTTGTCGGCGCGCCCGCACCCGGTCCCCCTCGCCCCCGCCCCCACCGGAGAGGCATCCCATGGCGGCCATCGAACGAGGCGCGGCGCGCCGAGGCGCCGTCGCCGCCACTCGCGTTCTCTGCCTTTCCGTCCTGCTCGCCGCCTGCGGCGCCCTCATCCCGGGCAGCGGTTACGACGCGAACAACGGCCGGCCCGGAGCCGTACCCTCGGCCACGGCCGTACCCGACGAGGACATCACGCTCCGGCTGAACTTCGCGGACGCGCCGGAGATGGTCGACGCGCTCGCCGCCGCCTTCGAGAAGAAGCACCCGCGGATCGATGTACGGCCGGAGTACACGCAGTTCGCGGACTATGTGAAGAGCCTCAAGCTCTCGATGACCTCGGACACCGCGCCCGACATCGCGCAGTACGCCGTCGGGATGGACGCCCTCGCCCGTCGCGGCGACATTCTCGACCTGGCGCCCTACCGGGACGCGTACGGCTGGCGGAAGCGGTTCCCGGCTTCGAGTCTGGCTCAACTCACCGCGGGCCGGGGCGAGTCGCTGTACGGCGTCCCGGTCGGACTGTCCATGACCGGGCTGTACTTCAACAGGGAACTGGCCGCGCGGGCGGGCATCAGCCGTCCGCCGCGCACGCTGGGGGAGTTCGGGGACCGGCTCGCGGCGGCGAAGCAGGCCGGTCTCACGCCCCTGAGCATCGGCGCGCTCGACTCCGGCGGTCTGCATCTGTGGGCGGCGCTCGTGAACGTGCTGATGCCGCCCGAGAAGTACCGGGCCTGGGTCGACGGTCGGGACGGAGCCACCATCGAGACCGAAGGAGCCCTGCGGGCAGCCGAGTTGGTGGCCGCGTGGGCGGCGAAGGGATACTTCGACCCGTCCGCCAACGGCACGGCGCAGGTCGATTCCACCGCGCGCTTCACCCGCGACGAGAGCGTCTTCCTGATCAACGGGAACTGGGCGGCGGGCCAACTCGTGGGCGCCATGGGGGAGAACGTCGGCTTCTTCCCGATGCCCGCTCCGGGCGCGTCCGCGCGGTCCGTGGCGTCCGGCTTCAGCGTCGCGTACTCCGTCTCCTCACGTACCGAACACCCGGAAGCGGCCGGGGTGTTCCTCGATTTCCTGGCGTCGCCGGAAGCCGCCTCGATCGTCGCGGCCAACGGATTCCTCCCGGCGGACCCTGACACGGACGCCGTGCCCGACCAGCGGGGCGTACTGGGTGAAGTGGCGGCGGCGCACCGGCGGGTGGTCGCCGACGACGGCACCAACCAGTTCCCCGACTTCACCGCGCCGTCCATGCTCGACCGGCTCCGCTCCGGCATACAGCGGCTCATCGCCGGCCGTATCGGACCCGCGGAGTTCCTGGCCGAGATCCAGGACGTCTGGGAGGCACACCATGAGAAGAAGTAGCCAACGGCGCGGGGCGATGCGCGGGTACCTCTACGTACTGCCCGCCCTCGCCGTCTACGTCGTCTTCGCCGTGCTTCCCGCGATCCACACCGCGTATCTGTCGTTGTTCGACTGGGACGGCGTCACCCTCGGCAGCTGGGTGGGGCTGGACAACTACCGTGAGGTCTTCGGGAACCCCGTACTGCTGCGGTCCCTGGTCAACGCACTCGCACTGGTGGTCTTCTTCTCCTTCGTCCCCATCGCCACCGGCCTGCTGACGACGGCCCTGCTGTCCCGCTACCGGCGGCCCGGCATGGGCTTCTACCGGGCCTTGTTCATGCTCCCGCAGATCGTCCCGCTCGTCGCCGTCGGCGTGACCTGGCGCTGGCTGTACGGGGACGACGGCCTGATCAACGAGATGCTTCGCGCCGTCGGGCTCGACGGGACCGCCCGCGCCTGGCTCGGCGACTTCCAAACCGCGCTGATCGCCGTCGGGCTCGTCGGCACCTGGGTGCTGAGCGGGCTGTGCACGATGCTCTTCCTCAGTGGGGTCCACAAGGTCGACCCCGGCCTCTACGAGGCGGCCCGGCTCGACGGCGCGGGCCCGGTAAGGGAGTTCGTCTCCGTCACGCTGCCACAGCTGCGGGGTGAGCTGGCCATCGCGCTGACCGTGACGATGGTGGCCGCGCTCGCCAGCTTCGACATCGTGTACGTCACGACCAACGGCGGCCCCGGTGAACAGACCACCGTGCCCGGCCTGTTGGTCTACCGGCTGGCGTTCTCGGACGGCGAGGTGGGGCTGGCCTCGGCGCTGGGTGTGGTGCTGAGCTGTCTGATTCTCGGGCTCGTGTACGTGGTCAACCGGCTGTCGAGGTCCGAGACATGAAAGACATGAATGCCATGAGGGACACGGACGCGACGCGGGAGCCGAATGAGCTGACAGACCTGGCAGCCGCGGGGGACGTGACCGGCGAGACCACGGCGAGGAGAGCGAGGAGGAGGGGGAGAACGGAGAGGACCGGGAGGACGGGCGCCGCGGCCTCCGCGAACAGGGCGTCACGCGCGGAGCGCTGGTCCGGCTACGCGCTGCTGACCGTCATGGCCGTCGCCGTCGTCGTCCCCTTCCTGAGCGTCTTCCTCGCCTCGCTGCGGCCCGCGGGCGAGGCGGTCACCGGACTGGCGTGGCCGCAGGAGTGGAGCCTCGCCAACTACCGGCGTGCCTGGACCGTGGCCGGCTTCTCGGATCTGATCCGCTCCAGCCTGGTCATCGCGGTCGGAGTCGTACCCGCGTCGCTGGTCCTCGCGAGTCTGGCCGGATACGCGCTCGGCACGATGAGACTGCCCGGCGGCAACGCGGTGGCGGCGTTCTTCATCGCCGGCCTCACCATCCCGGTCGAGCTGATCGTGGTCCCGCTCTACTTCGACCTGCGGGCGGTGGGGCTCACCAACACCTACCTCGGCGTCATCCTCGTGGAGATCGCGCTGTTCATGCCGTTCAGCGTGTTCTGGATGCGGACCCACTTCCGCGCCACGCCGCCGTCACTGGTGGAGGCCGCGCGTATCGACGGCGCCTCGTCCGCCACGATCCTGCTGCGCGTGCTGCTGCCGCTGGCCCGGCCCTCGCTCATGACCCTCGGGGTACTGGTCTTCATGTGGTCCTGGAACCAGTTCCTGCTGGTCCTGGTGCTGATCCAGGACGCGACCCTGCGTACGGCCCCGGCGGGCCTCGGCTTCTTCGTGGGCCAGAACAACACCGACGTACCGACGCTCGCGGCCGGCACGGTCATCGTGATGCTGCCGATCATGATCGTTTATCTGCTGTTCCAGCGCAGCTTCGTGACCGGGCTGCTCCAGGGGGCGATGAAGGGCTGAGACGGCTGCCGCCGGGGGCGGCCGGTGCCCCCGCTGCTACTTCTGCGATGAGTTTCCGCCGGTGGGACAGTCAGAAGAGCAAGAGAAGAAGCGGCAGAAGCAGCAGCGAACCGCGACACCACACCGGGAGACAGCCATGCCGAAGATCACCCCCAACCTCTGGTTCGACGGACAGGCCGAGCCTGCCGCCGAGTACTACATCGGGATCTTTCCGAACTCCCGGATCACCGGTATCACCCACTACGGCGAGGCCGGTCCCGGGCAGGCCGGCACGGTGCTGACCGTCGAGTTCGAGCTGGACGGCCAGACCTTCATCGGCATCAACGGCGGCCCGCAGTTCACCTTCGACGAGGCCGTCTCGTTCATGATCGACTGCGCCGACCAGGAGGAGGTCGACTACTACTGGGAGAAGCTCTCCGACGGCGGCGAGGAGGGTCCCTGCGGCTGGCTGAAGGACAGGTACGGCCTGTCCTGGCAGGTCGTGCCCGGCGGGATGCAGGAGATGCTGAACGATCCCGACCAGGAACGCGGGCAGCGGGCCATGAAGGCCATGCTCGGCATGAAGAAGATCGATCTCGCCGCTCTGCTCGCCGCCGCCGACGGCACCGCCTGATACTTAAGCGGTTACTTGACTGTTGGCGTCCCGGCTGCAATAGTTAAGTACGTGCCTAACTATGAAGGCTCGTTGGACGCGGTGTTCCAGGCGCTGGCGGACCCGACCCGGCGGGACATGGTCGAACGGCTGATCCGTGGCCCGCTCTCGGTCAGCAGGCTCGCGCAGCCCCTGGCGATGTCGCTGCCCGCCGTGATGCAGCACCTCCAGGTCCTCGAAGCGTGCGGCCTGGTCCGGTCCGAGAAGGCCGGCCGGGTCCGCACCTGTCACATCGAGCCCGCGGGGCTGCGGGCGGCGGAGGGCTGGATCGGGCGGCAGCGCACCGAATGGGAGCACCGCCTGGACCGGCTCGGCGGGCACCTGGCGGAAGCGGAACAGGACCGCCCCTCGGATGAGAACCGTCCGGAGCGGCACCGCCCTTCGGAGCACGACCGTCCGGAGCGGGACGACCGTCCGCCTGAGCACCGGCCAACAGGGCAAGGATCAGCAGAGCGAGGGAGCACCTCATGACCGACCACACCGTCACCCACGCGACATTCACCATCGAACGCGCCTATGCCGCCCCGCCGGCCCGCGTGTTCGCCGCCTGGTCCGACCCGAAGGCGAAGGGCAGCTGGTTCGCGGGTCCGGAGAACCCGCACGAGCTGGACTTCCTGGTCGGCGGCCGGGAGGTCAACCGGGGTACGGCCCCGGACGGCACCGTCATGACCTTCGCGTCCGCGTACCACGACATCGTCCAGGACGGCCGGATCGTCTACAGCTCCACCATGCACGGCGGCGAGGCGCTGTGGACCGTCTCGCTCACCACCGTGGAGTTCGAGCCCGACGGCGCCGGCACCCGGCTGACCCTCACCGAGCAGGGCAGCTTCCTCGACGGATACGAGAAGCCGGAATGGCGCGAGCACGGCACCGGCGAATGGCTCGGCGCGCTGGACGCGTACCTGAGCCGTACCTGAGTCGTGCCTGAGCCGTGGTCGACCGGGCGACCCGAATCTCACGCGACGGGCGCGGGCGGGACGACGTAGGTTCCGTCGCGTGAAGATTCCCTCGAACAGCGAACTGATCGACATCGCACAGGCGGTGCTCCACCCGCACTCCGTCGGCGACCGCCTCTTCGGCGACGTGGCGTCCACACTTGTCACCGACTCGGGGACGCTCTACTCCGGCGTCTGCATCGACACCGGCTGCGGTACGGGCTTCTGTGCCGAACACGCGGCCATCGCGGCCATGGTGACGGCGCGTGAGTACCGGATCGTCAAGATCGTCGCCGTGTGGCGGAACGAGGAGGGCGCCCTGCACGTGCTGCCGCCGTGCGGCCGGTGCCGGGAGTTCGTCCGGCAGATCGACCACGCCAACATCGACGCCGAGGTGGTGCTGGGCCGGACCGTCTCTGCCGGTCTGCGTGAGCTGCTGCCCGCCAACGAATGGCCCCAGCCGCTGGACTGACCGAGTCGGCCGGGCCGGATCGAGCCGCACGACGGCGACACGATCCGGCCCTGCCCGTGCCGGCGCCGGATCCGCGTGGGCTACGACGCGGCCAGCGCCTCCGTCGGTGGCAGACGAGCGGCCCGGACGGCGGGGTAGAAACCCGCCATTCCCCCGATCACCAGCGTCGCCGCCACCCCGCCGCCCATCGCCCACAGCGGCACCACCGCGGGCCAGCCCTGATACCCCGCGTAGCCGGTGGTGACGCCGATGCCCAGCAGGACACCGCCGATCCCACCGAGTGCGGACAGCAGCAGGGACTCACAGAGGAACTGCGTACGGATCTGCCCCCGCGTCGCCCCCAGCGACCGGCGCAGCCCGATCTCGGCCCGGCGCTCCAGCACGGAGATCACCATGGTGTTGGCGACCCCGACGCCCCCGACCAGCAGTGCCACCGCGCCCAGGCCCAGCAGCAGACCGGACAGCGCGTCGTCCGTCGCCTGCTTCGCCGCCAGCGCGTCGGACGGCCGGGAGACCTCCACCTCGTTGGGACTGCGCGGGTTGGCCGTCGCGCCGAGCACGCTCTGCACGTCCTCGACGGCCGCCTCCTCCGCCCGTGTGTAGACGGTCGTCGGATGACCGTCGAAGCCGAGCGTGTCCCGCGCCGACGGCCAGCCGACGAGGGCGGCGGCGTCGAGTTCCGGGGCCAGCTCGTTCGGCGCCAGCAGTCCCACCACGGTGAACCACCGGTCGCCGAGCCACACTTGCAATTCCGGGCCCGCCTCGAAGACACCCAGCTGCCGGGCCGCCTTGGCACCGAGCACCGTCGCCGGATAGCGGTCGTTCGCCGTGTTGAGCCAGCGGCCGTCGACGACGTCGATCCGTACCGTCTCCGTCAGATCGATCCGGGCGGCGAACACGCCGATGCCGCCCGTCTGTTCCTCCGGGATGTGGTCCGTCCGGTAGATGTTCGCCCCGGTGCGGCCGATCGCCGAGACCGACTCCACACCGTCGGTGGCCGAGATCATCCCGACCGCCTCGTCGGGCAGTGACGCCTGGTCGCCGCCGAAGGACTGACCGGGGACGACGGTGAGGAGATTGGTGCCGAGCGTCGCCATCCGCCGGTTCAACTCCTCCTGGCTGGAGGTGGAGATGCCCACGACGCCGATCATCGCCGCGATACCGATGGCGATGCCGAGCGCGGAGAGGAACACCCGCGTCGGGCGCGAGCGCAGGCCCGAACCGCCGACCCGTACGACATCGGCTGCGGCGAGCCGGGCGGGCCGCGGGCGGGCGGGCGCCGGGCGGAGCGGGGACGCCGTACTCGTACTCATACGCCGACCTCTCGTGGTGCGTGCGCGTCGGAGTGCGGGCCGGCGGCCGAATCGTGCTCGACCCGGCCGTCCTTGAGCCGTACCTCGCGCGGCAGCGAGGCGGCGATGTCCCGGTCGTGGGTGATGACCACGACCGTCGTACCGGCCCGGTGCAGCTCGTGCAGCAACTCCATGACCACCGCCCCGGACTTCGAGTCCAGCGCGCCCGTCGGTTCGTCGGCGAGCAGCAACGGCGGATCCCCCAGCACCGCGCGGGCGATCGCCACCCGCTGCTTCTCACCGCCGGACAGCTGGTGCGGCTCGTTGTACAGCCGCTGCCCCAGACCCACCCGCCGCAGGGCGCGTTCGGCCAGCGCGCGCCGCACCCCGCGTGAACGGCCGCTGTAGAGCAGCCCGTCGGCGACGGAGTCCAACGCCGGTACGCCCGGGGCGAGATGGAAGGACTGGAAGACGAAGCCGATGGACTGGGCGCGCAGCGCGGACAGTTCGCGGTCGGTCAGCTCGGCCACGGGGTGCCCGTCGATGCGTACCGTGCCCGCCGTCGGGCGGGCGAGCGTGCCCATGATGTTCAGCAGGGTGGACTTGCCGGAGCCGGACGGGCCGACGATGCCCAGCAACTCACTCCGTCCGATGGTCAGTTCGGCGTCGGCGAGCGCCGTGACCCGTCCGTACGTCTTCGAGACACCCGTCAGCTCGACGACGGGCCGGCCCGGCGTCACTGGGGTACCCCCACGCGCAGGCCCTCGGTGATGCCCGTGCCGGACACCTCGACCAGACCGTCCGCGAACAGGCCCAACTCCACCGGACGGTTCTCGGCGCCGTCTTCGGTGACCACCTGCACGGCGTAGCCGCCGCCCTGACGGGCGATCAGCGCGTCGACCGGCACGGCGAGTACGTCCGCGCGGCTCTCGGCGGTCAGCGTGACATCGACCGGCGCCGCCTGGTAACGCCCCAGCTTCTTCTGGTCCTTGACGGTCAGTTCGACCGGCAGGATGGCGTCCTCGGCGCTCGTCTCCTCGCCGCCTTCGGAGGGCGCGGCGGTGGCGGCGGCGCCGATGTCGGTCACCTCGGCGTCGACCACGGTCCCGTCGGGGAGCGCCACCGCGGCCTTCGTACCGTTCTTGACGAGACCTTCCAGCCGTACCTCCAGATCGACGGTGACCACCCGTCCGGTGCCGGTCCAGGTGAGGACGTCACCGCCGAGGGCGGCGCCGCGCGCGGTCCTGACCTCGGCGACACGTCTCGCACCGGACGCCACCACCGCGTCGCCGGGCGACACCTCGCCGGTCTCCGCCCGGCCGAGGTCCTTCTGCCAGGCCCGGACGGCGTCGGCGGTGGACTCGGTGTACTCCGCGTCGACGGTGAAGCCGGTGTGGCCGAGCGCCGCGAGATTGCGCTCCAGCATCGTGACGTCCTTGCCCTCGGAGCCGACGCCGAGCGTGCGGTACAGCGGGGTGGACCCGTACAGCAGGACCGACTTCCGCTCGTCGGCGCTGTAGACGCTCTCGCCGCGCTCGATCTCGTCGCCCACGTCCGGCAGCCAGGTCACGGTGCCGGAGCCGGCCCCCGTGTCGCTGCCCCGCGTGCCCTGCCCGTCCCGCGCACCCTGCCCGTCCCGCGTGCCCTGAGCGTTCTGCGTGCCGGTGCCGCCCGATTGCCCGGAGCCGCCGCCGGCCGGGGCCTGTACGGTCGTCGCCTCCCCGTACCCGAGCGCGCCGTCCACGGTCTCGCCGCGAGTGAGCGTGGTCTTCTCCACCGCCGCCGATTTCGCGGGCCGGGAGGGGGCCGCCTCGGCGGACTCGCCCCCGTCGCCGCCGAGCACACCCGTCGCGCCGACGCCCCCGGCGGCGACGACCGTCA
Organism: Streptomyces sp. NPDC006643; assembly: GCF_042870175.1. Classification (NCBI taxonomy): domain Bacteria; kingdom Bacillati; phylum Actinomycetota; class Actinomycetes; order Kitasatosporales; family Streptomycetaceae; genus Streptomyces; species Streptomyces sp. NPDC006643. The sequence continues at coordinate 231,395 of NZ_JBIAHA010000009.1, forward strand.
GGGCGGCCAAGGTGATGAGCGAGGCGCGCAGCGGTCGGCGCCGACGACCATCACCGCTGGCGTCATCCGCGGGGCCGTCCTCGCGGGTGTCGCCGGGAGACGGTTCGGTGGGCTCGGCGGCGGGGCCTGCCCATGTGCCGTCGGCCGGTTGTGGGGAGGAGGTCACGAGCCGCCGCCCCGCTTCATCATGATGCCGCCCCCGGGGAACTTGTCACGGCAACTGTCCATGGCCCGCTGGAGTTCGGCATCGTCGCGGTTCACGTCGGCGGGGAGACTGAGTTCCATGGAGCCGCCGTTGATCTTCGGGTCGGGGAAGTCGGGCATGCCGTTCTTCCGTACGCACTCGGCCCACGCGGCGACCTTGGTGGAGTCGAGCGTGCCACCTCGGCCGCCCATGCCCTGCGGGGACAGATCGACACACGCCTCCTGGGCCGTCCTGAACTCCGGGGACCCGGGGTCCACACCGCTGTCCGGACCGACCTTGATGCCGCCGCCCTCCCCGGGATCCGGGAACTTCGGCACACCGTTCTCACGCATGCACTTCGAGTAGGCGAGACTCCTCTCCTCCATGCTGGTGGGGGACGCGTCCGGCCCGGCGCCGGAACCGGCCGAGCCGTCGGCGGACGACGAGCCGTCGTCGGAGCAGCCCGACAGGAGTACTCCCGCGAGCAGGAGCGGGAGATACGGAAAGATGCGCGCACTTCTGCGCCTGTACGAGTGGGTCATGCCCCAACATCTACCGACCCGGTGGTTACACGGCGGGAACGCACGCTGTTATGCCGCTGTAACCCCCTGTCCCGCATGCTGTGCGACATGCGCGTACTGATCGTGGAGGACCACCGGGAGCTGGCCGAGACCGTGGGCGCGGGCCTGCGACAGGACGGCATGGCCGTCGATCTCGCCCACGACGGACGGCAGGCTCTCGACATGACGGCGGTGTACGAGTACGACGTCGTCGTGCTCGACCGCGATCTGCCCGTACTCCACGGCGACGACGTGTGCCGCGCCCTGGTGGCGGGCGGTGTCCGGTCCCGCGTACTGATGCTGACCGCGTCGGCCACCATCGAGGACCGCGTCGACGGACTCGGCATCGGCGCCGACGACTATCTGCCGAAGCCGTTCGCCTTCGCCGAACTGATCGCGCGGGTACGGGCGTTGGCGCGCCGCGCCCAGCCGGCCGTACCGCCCGTCCTCACCCACGGCGATCTCTCGCTGGACTCGGCCCGGCGCATCGCGCGGCGCGGCGGGCGCCGCCTCGAACTCTCGCCCAAGGAACTCGCCGTGCTGGAACTGCTGTTGGCGGCCCAGGGCGGCGTGGTCTCCGCCGAACAGCTTCTGGAACGGGCCTGGGACCACGCGGCCGACCCCTTCACCAACACGGTCAAGGTCACGGTCAGCAGGCTCCGCCGCAAACTGGGCGAGCCGCCGGTGATCGAGACGGTGCCGCATGCCGGCTACCGCATCTGAGCGGGTGCGCCGCATGCCACACCCACGCCGCTTTCTGAGCCTCCGTCAACTACCGTGCCCGCGCTCGCCGTTCCGCCGTGTCCGGTGGACGGCCCGGCTGCGCCTCACGCTCCTCTACGGCGCGCTCTTCCTCCTGTCGGGGGCCGCGCTCCTCGCCATCACCTACTTCCTCGTCGTGAACGGGTCCAGGCCCCGCGTCTTCCTCATCGGCCACGGCGGGGAAGTGCCCGTCCCGGACGAGGACGCGCTGCGCCACTCGATGAGCAAGCAGGCGGACCGGCAACGGGAAGAGACACTGCGCCAGTTGCTCGTCCAGTCCGGTGTGTCCCTCGCGTTGATGTCCGCCGTCTCCGTCGCACTCGGCTGGCTGACGGCCGGCCGCGTACTGCGCCCGGTGCGGACCATGACCGACAAGGCCCGCCGTATCTCCGAACGCAACCTGCACGAACGGCTCGCCGTCACCGGCCCCGCCGACGAACTCAAGGACCTCGGGGACACGTTCGACAGTCTGCTCGCCCGGCTCGACAGCGCCTTCGACGCGCAGAAGCGCTTCGTCGCCAACGCCTCGCACGAGCTGCGCACCCCGCTCACCCTCCAACGCGCCCTGATAGAGGTCGCGTTGTCCAACCCGGCGGCGGACGCGCGGTCGCTGCGCACCGTCTGCGAGCGGGTGCTGGCGGCGGGGGAGCAGCAGGAACGTCTCATCGAGGCACTGCTCACGCTGGCTCGCGGCCAGCGCGGGCTGGAGCGACGGCGGCCGACCGATCTCGCGCCGGTCGTCGCCGACGCGCTGCGGGCCGCGCCGCCCGGCGGAGCACGGATCGAGCGGTCGCTCGCACCGGCGTGGACATCGGGCGATCCCCGGCTGGTGGAACGGATGGTCGGCAATCTCGTGGACAACGCGCTGCGCCACAACGACGACGGCGCGCACGCCTGGGTGCGGGTGAGCACGGGAACGGAGCACGGCCGGCCGGTGCTGCGCGTGGTCAACAGCGGGCCGGTCATCCCGGCCGACCGGGTCGAGACGCTTCTCCAGCCCTTCCAGCGCTACGAGTCCCGCGCCGACGGGCCCGACGGTCTCGGCCTCGGTCTGTCCATCGTGGCGGCGGTCGCGACCGCGCACGGCGCGGAGCTGACCGTCGTACCGGGACCGGCGGGCGGGCTGGACATCACGGTGGCGTTCCAGGCCCTGCCGCAAACCCCGGCGGCTACTCCCGGCCGTGCTCCGTCCCGGTCAGCCAGGCGTAGGCAGCCCGCGCCGTGAACTCGTCCTGGCCGCGCGCGAACAGCAGCTCCGCCCCGCGGAACGCCGGATCGCCGGCCGTGCCCGCCACGTACGGGACGGCGACGCACCGCATCCCGGCCGCCCGAGCGGCGGTCACGCCCGGCGCCGCGTTCTCCAGCACCACACAGTCCGCCGGGTCGGCGCCGAGACGCCGCGCGGCCTCCAGGAAGACATCGGGCTCGGGCTTGCCGTGCGGGACCTCCTCGGCGGAGACGTAGAGGGTGAAGTACGGGGCCAGTCCCGTGGCGCCCAGGACGGTCTCGATGGCCGTACGTGACGAGCCGGACGCGACCGCCATCGGCACCCCTCGCGCGTACAGCAGCTCCACGAACTTCCGCATCTCCGGGAAGACCTCGGTCGAGGCGCGCGCCAGCTCCAGATAGAGGCGGTCCTTCAGGACGAGCAGCTCGTCGACCGGCGCCCCGATCCCGTACTCCGCGCGCAGCCCCTCCAGCGTCTCCCGGGTGCTGATGCCGATGTACCGGGTGTGATGCTCCCAGCTGAAGTCGGCCACACCGTGCCGCGCGAGCAGCCGCCGGCCGGCCTCGTAGTAGTTCGGCTCGCTGTCCACGAGGGTGCCGTCGAGATCAAAGATGACGAAGGGGATATGCGCGGTGGTCATGCCCCCAGCATGCCAACCCCACGGGCCACTCGCGCGAGGGTGCCCCGCCGTCCCCGGTCGTCCGCCCGCCCCGCCGTCCCCGGTCAGGCGTCCGGGCGCAGGCTCATCCCGATCACCTCGACGGGCGGCGCCGACAGCCGCTCGGCCAGGGAAGTCCACCGGGCCGCCTCGGCGGCGTCGCCGCGCCCCTCGTAGTACGTGGCGAGCCTCTTGGCCCCTCGCGGATCGGCGAACTCCCGCGCCGCCCGGCGGAACCACTCGGCCGCACCGTCCTCGTCACCGCCCCGGGCGAGGATGATTCCCACGCTGTGCGCCGCGTTCGGGTGCTGGAGATCGGCCGCGTGCCGCCACGCCTCCAGGGCCCCGTCCACATTCCCGAGATCCAGCCGTACATGCCCCAGGTTGAACGCGCCGGACGGGTTGCCGCGCTTCGCCGCCCGTTGGTACCAGGGCTCGGCGGCCGTCAGTTCGCCTCTCTTGTCGTACAGCAGGCCGATGTTGAAGGAGGCCTTGTCCGACCCCAGCTCCGAGGCCCGCAGATACAGGCTCATCGACTCGTCCTCGTCCCGGCCCTCCAGCAGCTTCCCCAGATTGAGCAGCGCGTCCCGGTGCTCGTCCGCCGCCGCCCGGCGGTACCAGCGCTCGGCCTCCTCCGGGTCGCCGTCCTCGGCCGCGTGGAGACCGAGGTGATACGCCGCCTCGGTGACTCCGGCGTCGGCCGCGCGCCGCCACCACTCCCGCGCCCCGTCGAGATCCCGCCAGGTCGCCAGGCTGTTGCCGAGATCGTTCGCCGCGCCCGGGTGGCCCGCCTCGTACGCCTCCCGGAACAGGTCCTCGGCGTCCAGCGCCCTCCCCTCGCGCAGCGCCTCCACCCCGCGTTCGCGAAGCTCCCGGGCCTCGGCCGTGACCTCGAATGACTGTTCCGCGTCGGTCATATGTCTCCTCCCGACCGGCAATGACGAAACGGACCGCTCGACGGTTCCGTACGACCCCGGGCATCCTCAACGACGGCCCCGCCGTGCGCTGTTGGCCCACCGCGCGGGAGAATCCGACAGAACCAGGAACGGCTCACGCAGCACCCCCGAACACCACACAGCACTCCCGAACACCACGGAGGCCCGGCATGCTGATCGTCGCGGGCAAGGGTTACGTCGATCCGTACGACCGCGAGGCCTTCCTCGCGGGCTTCGAGGCCGCGCAGCGGCGGGCGCGCGCCGAGCCCGGCTGTCTCGACTACGTGGTGGCCGCCGACCCCGTCGAGCCGGGACGTGTCAACGTGTACGAGCGGTGGGAGTCGCGGGAGCATCTGGCGGCCCATCTGGCGCGTACGGCGCGGGAGTCACAGCCGTCCCCGGTCATGCTCAGCATGGAGATCACGCAGTACGAGATCGGCTCGTCGGGCCCGTTCCCAGCCTGACCAGCGGGCCCGCGTGACAGACAGGCCCGCGTGACGAATGGGTCAGCCTGACGCCCGCGCCAGCAGCCCCGAGAGCATGACCTCCAGCACCTCCCGCAGCGTCGTCGCGAAATCTATCCGCAACGCCGCGAGAGCCGGGTCGGACTCATACGCCGCGAGCATGGCGGCCGACGGCTGGGCGTGCGTCCAGATCGCCCCGGTCGTCATGACGCAGACGGCCGCGAACCGCGTGGCGTCCCCCTCCGTCAGCTCGGGCACCTGGGTACGGATGAGAGCGGCCAGCGCGCCGATGTTCACGATCGCCGTGCGCTTGTACTCCGCCGCGACGGCCGGTGAGACATTGCGCTCCAGGACCGCCGCCTGGGCGCTGGTGAGATCGCACAGGACCGGCCGGTCCGCCAGCGACGACGCGAGTACGGCCACCGTCCGGTCACCGCGCGCGGCGAGCGGGGCGCCGGCGTCCACGGCGGCGGGGAGCGCGCCCTCCAGATACTCCAGCCACTCCCGGCTCGCGGCGCCGAGCAGTTCGAGGAGTACGGCCTCACGGGACTCGAAGTAGCGAAGGACGTTCGACTTCGCCAGTCCGACCCGCCGGCTCAGCTCGTTGAGGCTCACCTGCGCCACCGGCATCTCGGTCAGCATCGCGGCTGTCGTGTCGAGGATCGCCTGGCGGCGCTGGGCGCGCTGCTCCTCGCTGCGGGCGCGCTGGAAGGTGTGTGCCATGGCACGAGTCTACAGACCTGCGGTCTGTTGTTATCGGACCGGCGGTCTGCTAGCTTCGAAAGGGAAGAGACCGGCGGTCTCCTATCGTCGCCGACGCTGTCGGCCATGCCGCGCCCGAACCTCTCCGAAGGAGTCGTCATGTACAACGTCCCTGATCAGACCGGTAAGTACGCCGTCGTCACCGGCGCCAACAGCGGCACCGGCAAGGAGGCCGTCCGCCGTCTCGCCGACGCCGGGGCGCACGTCGTCATGGCCGTCCGTACGGTCGCCAAGGGGGAGCGGGCCCGCGACGAGATCCTGGCCCGGCACCCGCACGCCAAGCTCGACGTACGCCGCGTCGACCTGGCCGACCTCGCGTCCGTCGGTGAGTTCGCCGACGGACTTCTCGCGGCGGGCACCCCGCTCGACCTGCTGGTCAACAACGCGGGGGTGATGGCCCCGCCGTCCCGGTTGGAGACGGCAGACGGCTTCGAGCTCCAGATGGGCAGCAACTTCCTCGGTCCGTTCGCCCTGACCGTACGACTGCTCCCGCTGCTCCTCGCCGCCGAAGCCCCGCGCGTGGCCACCATGAGCAGCGGCGTGGCCAACTACGGCACGATCGACTTCGCCGACCTTCAGTGGCGGAATCGGCGCTACAGCCCGAACCGCTCCTACGCGCAGTCCAAGCTCGCCGACCTCATCCTGACCAGGGAGCTGGCCCGGATCGCCGCCGAGCGCGGCTGGCCGCTGCTGAGCACCGGCGCACACCCCGGCTACACCCGTACCAACCTCCAGACGGCCGGCGCGAGTCTCGGCACCGGCAGGCTGACGGTGACGCGACTGCTCACCAAGCTCGCCTTCCTGCCCTCGCAGGGCGTCGAGCAGGGCACCGAACCGCTGCTGTACGCCGCGACCAGCCCCGACGCGGTTCCGGCCGGCTACTACGGCCCCGGCGGACGCTTCGGCCTCGTCGGCCCCACCACCACGGCGCGTACCACCGCCAGGGCCCAGGACGCCTCGGTCAACTCCCGTCTGTGGGCCGAGTCCGAGCGCCTGACGGGCGTCGCGCTCCCTGAACACGCCCTCTGAGGCGAGTTGTGCCTCCGACTCGTCCGGAAGGGTGAACCGGCCGCCGGAATGGGTAGTTCAGGCGGCAGTGCCGGACGCCGGCAGGCTGGTCTAGACCGCCTGCTAACGTCGGCCGCACAGAGCCGGTGAACGAGCGACAAGGGGACAGACAGTGGGCGACAGGAGCGACGGCGGCGACGACAGGAGCGGCGGGCGGGCCTACATCGGGTCGTTCACCTCGGCGGGAGGCCGCGGCGTCATCGCCACCAGCGTGGACCCGGACACCGGGGCACTGACGGAACTGGGCGCGACCGACGCCCTCGCCGACCCCTCCTATCTGGCCCTCTCGGCCGACGGCTCGATCCTCTACGCCGTCTCCGAGGGTGAGGAGGGCGCAGCCGCCGCGTTCGAGGTCACACCCCGCGCGTCGGGCGGCACATCGGCGCCGCGCCTGGTCGGCGAGCCGGTACCCGTCTGCGGCTCGGGCCCCACCCATCTCACCCTCGCCGCCGGGCATCTGGTGACCGCCAACTACGGCTCCGGCAGCGTGACCGTCCTGCCCGTCCTCCCCGACGGCGCCCTCGGCGCCGCCGCCGCGATCCGCCGGCACGAAGGCACCGGACCGCGCACCGACCGGCAGGAAGGCCCGCACGCCCACCAGGTGCTGCCGGACCCGAGCGGACGGTGGCTGCTCGCCGTCGACCTGGGCACCGACTCCGTATGGACCAGCGCCGTCGACGCCGAGAGCGGCGACATCACCCCGCACGTCGAGACCGCGCTGCGCCCCGGTACGGGACCGCGCCATCTCGCCTTCCACCCGGCGGGCACCCACGCGTACGTACTCAACGAACTGGAGACGACCCTCACGATCTGCCGCTGGGACGCCGAGAAGGGCGCCCTGGAGCCGGTCGGCGAGGCACCCGTCCTCCCGGACGGTGTCGAAGTGGCCAGCTACGCCTCCGAGATCGTCGTCTCGCACGACGGCCGGCACCTCTGGGCCGCCGTACGCGGACACGACAGCATCGCCGTCCTGACACTCGACGAGACACGCGAGAAGGCCGTACTGGTCACCACCGTGGACTGCGGTGGACGCTGGCCGCGCGATCTCACGCTGGACCCCGCGGGCCGCAGGCTCTACGTGTCGAACGAGCACTCCGGCGATGTCACCTGGTTCGACATCGATCCGGCGACCGGAATCCCGTCCCGCGCGGGCTCGTTCGAGGCGCCCGCCGCCTCCTGCGTGATCTTCGGCTGACCCGGCGCGGCAGCCGGCCGGCGCTCGGTCCGATCTCGCCGAACGCCGAACGCCGAACGCCGAACGCCGAACGCCGAACGCCGAACGCCGGACGGTCCGGAGATCGGACCGTCCGGCGCTGGACGACATACCGGCGATTGGGCCGGCCTCGGCGATCAGTGCGCCGGTGCCTGCGTCTGCGCGGAGATGCCCAGCGCGCTCGTGTACTGCGACAGCACCAGCTTGCCCACCGCCGGATACGCCCCCAGCGCTTCCGAAGCGGCGCAGTCGGCCTCCTTGAGCGCGATGTCCAGCAGACCCTCGGGCAGCTCCGGCCCGATCAGATACGGGGCGAGCGCCAGCTGCGTCGAGCCGGACTCGCGCAGCTGCTCGGCGATGGCCGAGACCGCGCCCTCGTCGTCGAGCGCCGCCGCCATCACCGGCACGGCGAGACGCGCGGCCAGCAGCATCCCGGTGATTCCCGCGGCCTGCACGGCCTCCTCGCCGCCCACCGTGGCGAGGATGATGCCATCGGCGGCCGTGGCCACCGTGAAGAGCCGCGCCCGGTCGGCGCGGGCGAGCCCGGCCTCCGACAGGCGCACGTGCAGCGCTTCGGCGAGCAGCGGGTGCGGACCGAGGACCTCGGTCATCTCCGCCACGGCCTTGCTCTCGACAACGGCCTGACGTATGCGCCTGACCAGGGAGTTGTCGGGACCCGCGAGCAGCGGCACGACAACGGCCGAGATGCCCTCGGGCTCGCTGACCTCACGGCCGGCGGCCTTCGCGAGCTCGTAGCGCGCGACACGCTGCTCGGCGGTGAGGGCCAGGACGGTGCCCAGCGCGGGGTACTCGTCGTCGTCGCCGTCCAGATAGCCGATCCGGGCGTCGAGACCCGGCAGCTCGGAACGCGCGATGCTGACGACCTCCTCGCCGAGGTTGCGCACCTCGGCGCTCGGGACGCCGGGCATGGCCAGCACAAGCGTGGGCGCGCCCTCGGGCGCCGCCACGGGTTCGGGTCGACGGTGCCGCCCCGACTGTCGAGGTCGAGGCATTCGTACAGGCAGGCCGGGTGCCGGCCCAGTGGGGGAGCTCATGGCGCCGAATGCTACTGGTTTTGTGGGGTCGGCTGTTCGGGGAGGGTCCAGTCGCGCGTCATCTGTCCATATTTTTTCGAAATGCTGCTTAACTCTTATTCGTCCAGCTCTGTCGGAACGGACAACAGCCGCCCGTCGCACGGCAGTCGCAGCGAACCGGTCGCGAGCGCAGCGGCGATCCGCAGCGCCCCCGCCAGCGGATCGCCCTCCGCCGAGACCGGCCTGGCACGCGGCAGCCGCTCGGCCAACTCCGCACGCAGCGGTACGAGCAGCGGGTCGCCCATCTTGAACAACCCACCCGTCAGGGCGACTTCAGCACCCTCGGCCTGCGGACACACCGCGACGGCCGCGTCGGCGATGTACCGCGCCGCCTCCTCGACGATCTCCGCGGCGACCGGATCGTGCGCCGCGCAGCGGGCCACCTCGGGGGCGAACGAGGCGAGCACGGCGGGCCGGTCCGAGCGCGGATAGACGACCCCCGGCATCCCCGGCGCCGGACCGAACACGGCTTCCATCCGGGACAGAAGTGCGGCCGAACCACCGCGCCGCCTGTCGTACGCGCGCATCGCCGCCTCCAGCCCCGCCCGGCCGATCCAGGCACCGCCGCCGCAGTCGCCGAGCAGATGCCCCCAGCCGTCCGCGCGCTGCCAGCCCGTCAGATCGGTACCGAGCGCGATCATGCCGGTACCGGCGGCCACGACGGCGCCCGGACGCTGGCCGAGCGCCCCCGCGTACGCGGTGACGGCGTCGGCGGCGAGCGCCAACCTCCGTACCCCCAGCGCTTCTTCCAGCGCCGCGGGCAGTACGGCACGCAGCCCGTCGCCCAGTGTCGCCATGCCGGCGGCGCCGATCGCGACCGCCACCGGAGCCCCGGTACCGTCCTCGCGCGCGAGCAGCGTCCGGACGGCGGGCAGCAACTGCTCAAGCAGATGGTCCGGATCGATCCCCGAAGGGCCGGTGCGGACGGGTTCGGTGGACACGGCGGTGCCGAGCGTCCTGACCGCCCCGTCGCCGTCCGCCGGGGTGCCGGTCGAGCCGAGCGCGATCCGCAGTCCGGACCCGCCCGAGTCGACGCCGAGCACCCGGCTCACGGCAGCGGCCAGTCGACGGGCTGCGCGCCCTGCTGGACGAGGAGTTCGTTGGCGCGGCTGAACGGACGCGAGCCGAAGAAGCCCCGGTCCGCCGACATGGGGGAGGGGTGCGACGACTCGATCGCGGGCAACTGCCCGAGGAGCGGGCGCAGATTGCGCGCGTCGCGGCCCCACAGGATCGACACCAGCGGCTTGTTCCGCGCGACCAGTGCCCGGATGGCCTGCTCGGTGACCTCTTCCCAGCCCTTGCCCCGGTGCGCGGCCGGTTTACGGGGAGCGGTGGTGAGCGCCCTGTTCAGCAGGAGCACCCCCTGCCGGGTCCAGGGCGTCAGATCCCCGTTGGACGGCCGGGGCGCCCCGATGTCCGCGTGCATCTCCCGGAAGATGTTGTCCAGGCTGCCCGGCACCGGCCGCACCTCGGGCGCGACGGAGAAGCTCAGGCCCACCGCGTGCCCCGGGGTGGGATACGGATCCTGACCGACGATCAGGACGCGCACGTCGTCGAACGGCTGCTGGAAGGCGCGCAGCACATTCGGACCGGCGGGCAGATAGGTGCGTCCCGCGGCGATCTCCGCGCGGAGGAAGTCGCCCATCGCTGTGATGCGCGGGGCCACCGGGGCGAGGGCGTCGGCCCATCCGGACTCGACGATTTCTTTGAGTTCACGTGCCACGGGGCGTCACTCTAATGCGCCACCGGGCTTCGCGATCAACGAATCGGCCAACGACCGGCGCCCCCGCCGGGCCGTCGTCCCGCTACTCGCCGGACCGCCGGACCGACCCCAGATGAGCCAGCTCCTCGTCCGAGAGCCGTATCGCGCCGGCCGCCACGTTCTCCACGAGATGGTCCGGATTTCCGGTACCGGGGATGGCCAGTACGTGCGGGCCCTGCGCCAGCGTCCACGCCAGCCGGATCTGCGCGGGCGACGCGCCGTGTGCCCGGGCGACGGAGAGCACCGCCTCGTCATCGGCAGCGCTCGCGCCCTCCTCCTGCCTGCCGCCGGCGATCGCGAAGAACGGTACGAAGGCGATACCGAGTTCACCGCACTCGCGGAGCAGTTCCCGATCGGCGTCGGGCGCGTCGACGCTGTACGCGTTCTGCACGCAGACGACGGGCGCGACGGAGCGTGCCTCGGCGAGTTGCGCGGAGGTGACGTTGGAGACGCCGAGGTGCCGGACGAGTCCCGCCTCGCGCAGCTCCGCCAGTGCCCCGAAGTGCTCGGCGACCGAGCCGGTCGACCAACTCCGCGGGAGGCGCAGATTCACCAGGTCGAGATGGTCACGGCCGAGCTGGCGCAGATTCTCCTCGACCTGACCGCGCAACTGCTCCGGCTCGGCCCACCACCACGCGCCCGAGGGGTCCCGGGCCGGCCAGACCTTGGTGCTGATGACGAGATCGTCGGCGTACGGCGCGAGCGCCCGGTTGATCAGCTCGTTGGCGGAGCGCGTCGGGGAGAAGTAGAACGCGGCGGTGTCGATGTGGTTCACGCCGAGTTCGACCGCGCGCCGGAGCACGGCGACGGACCGCGCCCGGTCGCTCGTCGCGCCGCCGGGGCCGAAGGGCGTGCCGCCGGTCAGACGCATCGCCCCGAATCCGAGGCGATTGACGGGCAGATCGCCGAGCTTCCAGACACCGGCGGCCGACGCGGGGCGCGTACTCGTGTCAGACATGGATCTCCTCTGCGGGACAGGACGGGTGAGCCGTTCAGGAGGGCGGCGGGGCCGGGTGGGAACCGGCCCCGGGCATGCGAAAAGCCTCCCCGGCGGATCGGAATCCGTATGTGAGGAGGCTTGAACGAAGGCTGATTCTAGCAGGCCTCGACCCGGTGTTCGAATGTGAATCGAGTCGGGATCGCGCCGGGATCGCGCCGGGATCGCGCCGAACCGGGTCGGGTCGCGCCGGACCGGGTCGGGTCTCAGGGCGTGCGCCCGGCGGACCCGGCCCGGCTCCGCCCTACGGGCGGGACGGCCCCCGCTCCCCGCGCGCCGCCGTCAGCAGGCCCTCCCAGTCCGGGATCTTCACCGATCCCCGTCCCAGCGAGGCCCCCAGCGCCGCCTCCGCGTCCTCGATCGCCAGCCAGCCCGGCCATTCGACCGGGCGGTGCCCGGCCGCCCGCAGCGCGTCGAGCGGGTCGGCCGTGATCCGGCGTGCCGACAGTGCCGGGGCGTCGGCGAGCAGCGAGACGACCGTCTCCTTCGCGCAGGCGCGATTGGTGCCGATCACCCCCGTCGGACCGCGTTTGATCCAGCCCGCCACGTACTCGCCGGGCGACGCCAACCCGTGCCGCAGCACCCGGCCCGCCAGATGCGGCACCGTGCCCGTGGTCTCGTCGAAGGGCAGCCCCGCGATCGGCACTCCCCGGTAGCCGACCGCGCGCAGGACGAGCCCCGCCTCGATGTCCTCGTACGTCCCGGTGCCCCGGACCCCGCCGTGCTCGCCGGGCGCGGTGCGTTCGAACCGTACGGCCGTGACCCGTCCGTCGGTCCCGAGCAGTTCCACCGGGCGCAGGAAGAACCGCAGATGGATGCGGCGCGCCCGGCCCCGGTCGGGAAGTCCGGCCCAGCCACGTACGACTTCGACGTTGCGTCTGTTAACGGCGGCCAGCGGCTGCGACACACCCCCGGCCGGGGCCCGCACCGGGGCGTACGCCGGGTCGAGCGCCAGGTCGGCGGGCTCCACCCGTACCTCCGCCGAGGGCAGCGCGCCCAGTTCACGCAGCTCCTTGGTGGTGAACTTCGCCTGTGACGGACCGCGTCTGCCGACCATGTGCACGTCCCGCACAGCGCTCCCGGCCAGTGCGCCGAGCGCCGGGTGCGGCACATCGGTCGGCCGCAGGTCCTCCGCGCCGCGCGCCAGGACACGCGCCACGTCGACGGCGACATTGCCCACGCCGATCACCACCACCGAGCGCGCGCCGAGCCCGAAGCCGGCGGGAGCGGCGTCGGGGTGCGCGCTGTACCAGGCGACGAAGTCGGTCGCCGAGTGGCTGCCGGCCAGTTCCTCGCCGGGGATGCCGAGCCGACGGTCCCGGGCGGCGCCCACGCAGTACACGACAGCGTGGTAGAGCCCCAGCAGCCGTTCGGGTGTGAGGCCGTGCGCGCCGACCTCCACATTGCCCAGAAACCGGACCCGGTCGTGCTCCAGTACCGAACGCAGAGTCTTCTGGAGGGACTTGATCTTCTCGTGGTCGGGCGCGACGCCGTAACGCACCAGTCCGTACGGGGCGGGAAGGCGGTCCAGGACATCCACGAGGACGCCGGGGAGCAGCGGCTGCTGGACGAGGGCCTGGGCGGTGTAGACCCCGCTGGGGCCCGATCCGACGACGGCGATGCGCGGCACGGCCTACTCCTTCCGGCAGGAGGCTTCCAGCATCGCACCGGGGCGGAGGGCTGGGGAGTACGCGACGCCGCCGGCTCACGGGAGACGGCGCGGCTGGGGGTACGCCAGTGCGCTGACCGAGTGCGATGAGTGGCGACGGCGGGTGTGCCACGGCGACAGGGAAGAATTGCCTGATTAAGTGGTGAATGTGTCAGAACTTGAGATGACTTCCGCCGCTGAGCCCACGACACCCGTCTGGCCCCGGTGGGAGGTGCAGGGATACGGCACGGTCACCTGCGATTCGCCGCCGGGTGGCCGGTGCGAGCTGTCACCGGACGAGCTGGTGCCGCCCTGGGTCGACATCCGGCTGACCTTCGCCGACGGGGCCCGCGTCGACGTACTCGCCGTGCTGCGGGACGGCGTGATCGCCGTCGAGGACGCGCAGGCCGATCCGCCGCTGCCCCTGGGTGACCTGACCGAGCTGGGTGCCTGGATCGAGGCACCGCTCGCGTACGCCTGCCGCGCGGTGGCGGGACAGCATCATGTGGAGAGCGTGCCGGTCACCGACGACGCGGCGGCGGTCGTTCCGCATGACACGCATGACACGCATGACACGCATGACACGCATGACACGCTCGACGCGCACGGCGCGGAGGTCATGGCCGGTGCCGTGGCCGTCATGGAGGAGGACGAGGGGTACGAGTACGAGGGCGAGCCCACCGACCCGTCGGACCCGGCCGCGCAACTGCTGGAGGACGAGCCCCCGCCCGCCGGCCGGCACCGTGCCGTCGACCCCGCGTCGTCCGACAACGCGGACCGGCGCGGCGTGGCGGAGACGTACCGCAGGGCGCAGCAGTTGGGCCAGGACCCGGTCCTCGCGGTGATGTGCGCGACGGGGTACGGGCGCCGCAAGTCGCTCGGTCTCATCGCGAGCGCCCGTGACGAGGGCTATCTGACGCCGCGTCACCGCCGCCGCTGAGGCCCGGACGCGGCGGGGGCCGCCGGCGTACGACCCGCTCCGGCGCGCCCCTACAGCGAACGCATCCGGTTGATCTCGGACGTCTGCTGAGCGATCACGTCGCTCGCCATCTCTTCGAGTTGGACGTTGTTGCCGCCCGACAGCGCCTCGGTCGCCATCGTGACCGCGCCCTGGTGGTGCGTGACCATGAGGCTGATGAAGAGGTCGTCGAACGCCTTGCCCTTGGCGGCGCGCAGCTTGGCCAGCTGGGCGTCGGTGGCCATGCCCGGCATGTCCATCGAGCCGTGGTCGTGGCCGCCCTCCTTCTTCGCCTTCTCCTCGCCGCCGTTGAGCTTCAGCCAGCCCTCCATCGCGCCGATCTCCGGCTTCTGCGATGCCGAGATGCGCTCGGCGAGCCGCTTGATCTGGCTGGATCCGGCGCGGTCCGGGGCGAGTTCGGTCATGACCAGCGCCTGGCTGTGGTGCTGGATCATCATCGTCGCGTAGCCGAAGTCGGAGGAGTTGGGGGTGTTGTCCGGTATCTCCTTCGCCGCCTCCTCCGGGGAGAGCGTCCTGGACTTCTCGCCCGGTTTGCCCGGGGCGACGATCTGTCCCGTGGCCCCGCTCTTGGTCTCGCTCCGCTGTTCGTCGTCGCTCGAGTCGCAGGCTCCCAGGGCGAGTAGAGCGGCGAGGGCGGCAGCCGCCACCACGGGCCGGAGGACACGTGGACTCCTGGTCCGGATCAACACGGTGACCTCCTGAGGTACTTGACGTGTATCGGGCACGTTGTTAGGCACTTTCCTAACACGCTTCCGGACACGAGTGATCAAAAACTTTCATTACATCTAGGTTGCCATCTGTTGAGATGTACATGTGAAGGACGATACTGCCGAGGTCCGTAAGCCGTTCAACTGGGAACGGATACAAGGGAGGACGCAGTGACTTCGTTGCACAGCACCCGCGTGCGGCGCAGACGTCTGGGCGTGGCAGCAGCCGCTGCCGCCGGGCTCTTCGCCACACTGCTGGCCGCCGGACCGGCGGTCGCCACACCGGACCCCGGTGACAAGCCGGCCAAGGAGGAGACCTCCAAGAGCCAGCAGGCCGAGGCCAAGAAGGCCATTCAGAACAACGAGATACCCGGCATCGACGAGATCATCCACAGCGACAACATGTCGCACGTGGCCAACGTTCCCAAGGAGCATCTGAAGGGGACCAACTCGGACATCGCCTTCCAGGGCAAGTACGCCTTCTCGGGCAACTACGACGGTTTCCGGATCTTCGACATCAGCAAGCCGTCGAAGCCGAAGACCGTGGCGCAGGTCCTGTGCCCCGGCGGTCAGAACGACATCTCCGTCTCGGGAGACCTGCTCTTCCTGTCGACGGACGCCTCGCGCAGCGACAACTCCTGCTCCAGCGTCGCGCAGCCGGCCACGGAGAAGTCCTCCTGGGAGGGCATGAAGATCTTCGACATCAGCGACAAGCGCAACCCTGAGTACGTCGCCGCTGTCGAGACCGCGTGCGGTTCGCACACGCACACGCTCGTGCCCGAGCGCAAGAACGTGTACGTGTACGTCTCCTCGTACTCGCCGAGTGCCACGTTCCCGGACTGCCAGCCGCCGCACGACGGCATCAGCATCATCAAGGTGCCCCGCAAGGCGCCCGAGAAGTCGAAGATCGTCGACTTCCCGGTGCTCTTCCCGGACGGCGGCAACCCCGGCGCGCCCACCAACCCGGGTGTCTCGGCGACCACCGGCTGCCACGACATCACGGTGCTGCCCTCCAAGGACGTCGCCGCCGGCGCGTGCATGGGTGACGGCATCCTGTTCGACATCAAGGACCCGGAGGCGCCGAGGATCATCGACCGCGTCCAGGACAACGTCAACTTCGCCTTCTGGCACTCCGCGACCTTCAACCAGGCCGCCAACAAGGTCGTCTTCACCGACGAGCTGGGCGGCGGCGGCGCGGCCACCTGCAACGAGGAGATCGGCCCGAAGCGTGGCGCCGACGGCATCTACGACATCCTCGGCAAGGGCGACAAGCGGAAGCTGGAGTTCAAGAGCTACTTCAAGATCGACCGTCCGCAGGCGGACGCCGAGGTGTGCGTGGCGCACAACGGCTCGCTGATCCCGGTCAAGGGCAAGGACATCATGGTCCAGGCCTGGTACCAGGGCGGTATCTCGGTCTGGGACTTCACCAACTCCTCGAAGCCCAAGGAGATCGGCTACTTCGAGCGTGGCCCGGTCACCCTCGACCAGGTCACCACGGCCGGCCCGTGGTCGGCGTACTACTACAACGGCTACATCTACTCGAACGACATCGCCAAGGGTCTGGACGTCATCAAGCTCGACGACCGCCGGACCAACGAGGCGAAGCGGGTGAAGATGGACGAGCTCAACGTCCAGACGCAGCCGGACTACTTCGAGGACTTCCGCAACTGACCGGCGCGGCCGGCCGCCTCGGTGGCCGGCCGGACCGGCGGCATCAAGAGGTCATGAAGTCATGACGCGTTCCGCCGGGCGGGCTCCCCGCCCGGCGGAACGGCGTACGACGTGTCCAGCCCGAACCGCTGGAACAGCTCCGCCCGCAGGCTCGTCAGCGGCATCCCCGCCCCCGGCAGCAGAATCGCGAACACCGCGCCCATCATCAGCGCGCGCAGCAGCGGATAGTCGCTGTCCACGTCGTCCGACCCGTACCGAACCATCGTCTCGCGCAGCAGCTCCGCCAACCGCTGCTGCTCGGCGCACTGCACGAAGCCCTCGGCCTGGAGAATGCCCGCCATGTGGGCGCGCATCACCACCGGGTGGTCGACCGTGAGACCGAGAATGGCGTCGATCGCGCGCGCCAGCAACTCCCGCCCGTCGTCGGTACGCGGCTCCCGCTCCAGGGCCGCTTGCAGCGTGCGGTGCATCAACCGATGCACGGCCGACTGGAACATCTGGCGCTTGCCGGGGAAGTAGTACGAGACCAGTCCACGGGCCGCGCCCGCCCGGTCGGCGATGTCGGCCAGGGTCGTCCCGTCGAAACCACGCTCGTCGACCAGGTCCACGGTCGCCTGGAGAAGCCGCTCGCGAGAGCGCCGACGAAGTTCTTCATTGACCGATGCGCTTCGGGGGACCATGCTGGACTCCTGCGTTGACTGGCTCTTAGCCAGTATACTCGGCACGTCCTCGCAGACGGCCCTGTCGGGCCTGGTGAGCGAGGGAGAGAGCTGTCCGTCTTGGGCGACGCGGGGGATCGCCCAAGACGGACAGTATGGTCGCCGCTTCTCTGTGCTGACCTGCGAACTAGCAGGTCAGCACAGAGAAGCGCGCAGACCGCGTGTGCGGGTTCGACCAGCTCTGGTCACTGTTGATCGTTCCCGTGCTGACTCGTTGCTGACTCAACTGACGCTCCCTCAGATGATGGGCCCGCGCTGCCGCTTGCGGCATGTTCGAAGCCGTCGAATCGCTTGTAGCCCTGCCGGTCGGTCGGATGTCGAGCGGTCGCCTTCCCGGAGCCGGTGAAGGCCAGGAGTGTCGCCGCCTGGTGCCGGAGCCGCAGTGGGTCGGGGGTCAGGGGCGGTCGTGGGCTTCCGGTACGTCTTCGGGTGCGGGGCCTTCGGTGAAGAGCTCGGTGAAGCCGGCGGGTGAGTTGTCGCCGAGGCAGCGCTCGATGATGTCGTGGGCATCCTCGTAGAAGCGGGCGCTGCGCGGGAACATATCCTGTTCGTAGGCGGTGAAGGCCGCTTCGGTGTCGCCGGGGTGACGGGCGATGGTCACCGCGAGTTCGGCGCCGTCGAGCATGGCGATGTTGGCACCGTCGCCGGATGGCGGCATGAGGTGTGCGGCGTCTCCGACGAGGGTGACTCCGGGGACGCGTTCCCAGCGGTGTCCGTCGGGGAGCGTGTGGATCATGCGGGCGACGGGGGCGGTCTCGCCATCGGTGATCAGAGCGGTGAGTTCGGGGGCCCAGCCTTCGAACTCGGCGGCGATGCGGGTGCCGACGGCCGGGTCGGTGAAGTCGATGCCGCCGATCCATTCGGCGGGGCGGTTCAGCTCGACGTAGGTGTGCAGGATGCCTCCTGCTTCGCGGTGGGCCACGATGCCCTTGCCGGGGGTGAGTGCGTACATGGCGCCCTTGCCGACAGCGGCGGCAGTGCGGGCATGGCGCTCGTCGACGTTGTGGAGGTAGGTCTCGATGAACGTCGTGCCGGTGTAGACGGGTATGGCGTCTGAGAGCAGCGGCCGGACCCTGGACCAGGCACCGTCGGCGCCCACGAGGAGATCGGTGGTGACAGTGGTGCCGTCGGTGAAGACCACTTCGTGGCGGCCCTCGCCGAGGGGACGCACGTAGGTGACTTTGCGGCCCCACTGGACCGTGTCCGCAGGCAGGGAGTCGAGCAGGACCTGCCGCAAATCGCCGCGGAGGACTTCTGGGCGCGGGTTCGAGTCGTCGCTTGGGACATCGAGGATCAGTCGGCCGTGCTGGTCGAGTACGCGGCTGGCATCGGCGCCTTCGTGAATGATCGAGAGGAATTCCTCGGTGAGGCCGGCGTCCGCGAGGGCTCGCTGCCCGTCATCCTCGTGGATGTCGAGCTGACCGCCCTGGGTGCGGGCCGAAGGCGAGGGGTCGGACTCATAGATCGTTGCGGCGACGCCGTGGATGTGCAGTACGCGCGCGAGGGTCAGGCCGCCGAGGCCGGCTCCGATGATCGTGACTGGTGTCGCAGTGGTCGTCATGCAAGCTCCCTGCTCGAAGGTTGGAATCTCGTGCCAGCAGGCGGAGAGTCTTGGTCGCCGCCGCGTGCCGCCGTGTGCCGCCGTGTGGGCGGATGTGGCCGGCGACGGAACGACGGCCAGGCGGTCGGGAGGGGTCGTCGCGAATCGACTGAGCCCGCCCCGTGAAGCGGCGCTTCGCGGGTGGCGCGGCAGCGATCGGGCCGGGTGACGTGTTCTCCGCCGACGCTTCAGCTGGATGCGAAGGGGTGGACGTGGACGCGGAGGGGCGCTTCGGCCAGGAGGGCGATGACGGCCTCATGGCTCTCGTCGATCACCGTGTCGGAGAAGTGACGTTCGAACGACGCCTGGTCCCGGTAGAACTCGAAGGCCCACAGGGTGTCGGGGTCGTTGTCGTCGCTGGCCAGTACCCAGTCCACTGGGCCGTCCGGGTCGCCGGTGTGGTGCAGGTCGCGGGTGAGCTCGAAGAGCGCTTTACCCTTGCCGGGCTTTGCCCTCATCTTCAAAACCGTGCCCGGCTGACTGCCGCTGATCATTGCGTGTCCTTTCGGAGGGGGCGTAGGAACTGTGGAACATCGTTCCAGCGCGAGTATGGAACATGGTTCCATCTGTGTCAAAATGAGGGCATGCCGATGACAGATCCGCCCACGGGGCGACGCAGGGAAGCGCTGACCGCCGGGCAGATCATCCGAGTCGCGATCGACCTACTCGACGAAGGCGGGGAGTCCGCCCTCACTTTCCGCGCCCTGGCCGGGCGCCTCGCCACCGGCCCCGGGGCGATCTACCACCATGTCGAGAGCAAGGCCGAGCTGCTGCGCGCGGCCACCAGCGAGATCGTCGCGGGCGTGTCAAGCGCGGCGGCGGCCACCTCGGGACCGGACGAGGCGATCCGCACTCTCATGCTCGGACTGTTCGACGTGATTCAGCACCGTCCATGGGTCGGAGCGGCACTGTCGAGCGAGCCATGGCAGACGGCGATGCTGCAGATTTTCGAAGACACGGGCAACTACCTCGAAGCCCTCGGCGTACCCGCAGAGGCTCAGTTCGAAGCCGCCTCCTCGTTCGTGAGCTACGTCCTGGGGGTTGCCGCGCAATGGGCCGCGGCCGCACGCGCGCTGCCGCCCGGTACCGACAGGACAGCCTTCCTGAAGAGTGTCACCGCACAGTGGACGAGGGAGCATGAGGCCATCAGGTATCCCTTCCTCCGCAGGGTCGCCGATCAGCTTGCGTCGCACGACGACCGGCAGCAGTTCCTCGCGGGTATCGACTTCCTCCTCGTCGGGACAGTCGGCAACGGCCACGTGCACGTACCCGATGGGCGACCCGTCCACAACGTAGGCGCGACAGCCGAAGACGCACCGCCACCAGGCCCGGCGGCGAGCCGCCGATAGTTCGCTGCTCGTTCGACGGCGCCCCGACGAGGTGCGGGGATCGTCGGGTACCGACCCCGCACAAGCCGCGCACGCCAAGACCGCGGTCCTGGTCGGCTCACTGATCGCCGCGGTGCTGCTGGTCAAGCGGCGCGATCTCGTCTACCGGCGGCTGCCCGAGGACGAGAACCGTGACGACGAACTGGACGGTATCCCCGACATCCACCAGCGCGAACCGGACGGTGCGCCATGAGGTGACGTGGCGGACGTCTGCCCAACCCCGTTCATCGGCGCCCGCCTCCTCAACTGGCCGACGAAGCATGTCTGATCCTTCCGACCGCCCGGGGGCACCACCGTCCCGGGAACCAGGGCCGTGGTTCGGCAGGGGAGGTGGGGCGCCGTCGGGGCCGAGGTGTCAGGATGCCTGTTCATGAGCGCACCGAACGCATCGCCGGGCAGCGGCAGTCGGGTCCTGGTCGTGGACGACGAGCCGGCCATCCTGGACGTGCTGGTGACCTCGCTGCGGTTCCTGGGGTACGAGGTGACCGAGGCGGCCACGGGCCGCGCCGCGCTCGCGGCCGTGCGGCAGCACGCACCGCACCTCGTCCTGCTCGACGTGATGCTGCCCGATCTCGACGGCTTCGAAGTGGTCCGGCGGCTGCGCCAGGGCGGCTCCGACGTGCCGGTGGTCTTCCTCACCGCCAGGGAGAGCGGGGCCGACGTGGTCGATGGCCTGGATCTCGG
The DNA here is from genome assembly GCF_042870175.1 of Streptomyces sp. NPDC006643. Classification (NCBI taxonomy): domain Bacteria; kingdom Bacillati; phylum Actinomycetota; class Actinomycetes; order Kitasatosporales; family Streptomycetaceae; genus Streptomyces; species Streptomyces sp. NPDC006643. The sequence goes on from NZ_JBIAHA010000009.1 coordinate 252,478, forward strand.
TGCGGACGACTACATCACCAAGCCCTTCCGGCTGGCGGAAGTGGCCGCCAGAGTGAGGGCCGTGCTGCGCCGAGGCGAGGGCCGGACCGTACGGGGGGTGCTCACCTGCGCCGACCTGGAGGTGGACACAGACACCTACGAAGTCCGCCGTGCCGGGCGGCGGGTGGAGCTGTCCCCCACGGAGTACCGCCTGCTGTGCCATCTGCTGGCCCATCAGGGGCGGGTGCTCACGCACGAGCAACTGCTGGCGCACGTATGGGACTTCGCCGAGGGCGATCCGGGTGTGGTGAAGACGTACATCTCCTATCTGCGCCGCAAGCTCGACGCCCTCGGACCGTCCCTGATCGAGACCCGTCGCGGCATCGGCTACACGCTGCGCGAACCGGACACCCGGTGAGCCCCCGGCGTGCCGCGCGTTTCGTGCCCCGGCCGCGCTCGCTGCGCGGACGGCTGCTGCTGGCGGTGCTGGCGCTCGCCGCCACGGTCCTGCTCGCGCTGGACGCGGTGGTGTACGGGGCCCTGCGCGGCTACCTCACCGACCGCACCGACGTCACGCTGCGCGCCGTACGCCAGCGCGTGGCGCAGCAGTTGACGGAGCCCGGGGCCGGTGGGGGACTCGGCGGTGACGTACGGCTGCTGGGTGCCTCGGAGTTCTACCTCCAGCTGCACAGACCCGATGGGCGGGTACGGGAGTTGGCGCCCGGTCTGCGCGACGCGGCGGACGCCGCCCCGAAGGTGCCGGACCCGCTGCCGAAGCCGGGCGGGCGGGAACCGGTCACGGTGGGTCCAGTGGCGCCGGGCGGCCCGGAGTACCGGCTGCTGACGCAGCGGGTACCTGGTCGCGGCACGCTCGTCGCGGCCGTACCGCTGGACCAACTCGAAGGCACCATGCGGCGGTTGCTGATCGCCGAGGCCGCCGCGACGGGCGGCGCGCTGGTGCTGCTGGCAGGCGCCGGCCTGTGGATACTGCGCCGCGGCCTGCGACCGCTGGAGACGATGGCGCACACCGCGGACACCATCGCCGCCGGACACACCGCCGGCCGGGTCACCCCGGCCGGCGAGGACACCGAGGTGGGCCGGCTCGGACTGGCGCTGAACACGATGCTGACCAGACAACAGGCCACCCAGGACCGGCTGCGCCGCTTCGTGGCCGACGCCTCGCACGAACTGCGCACCCCCGTCACGGCGGTGCTCGGCTACGCCGACCTGCACCACCAGGGCGTCCTGGCCGTGCCCGAGCAGCGGGAGCGGGCGATGAACGGGATCACCACCGAGGCCCTGCGCATGCGACGCCTCGTGAACGACCTGCTGCTGCTCGCCCGGCTGGACACCGTGCCGGACAGGGAGCACCGGCCGGTGGACCTGGCCGCGATCGCCCGTGACGCGGTGGCCGCCGCGCGCGTCGTGGATCCTGATCGGCCGGTGGCGCTCCGGACCGAGGAGGGCGCCGTGGTGTCCGGGGACGCCGAGCAGTTGCGGCGTGTGGCGGACAACCTGCTGGCCAACGTGCGCAACCACACCCCGGCCGGGACCCCGGCGCGCGTCACGGTCCGTATCTCGCCCGGCGTGGACGGCCGGTCGACCGAGCCCGCCACGGCGACGATCGAGGTGGGCGACGAGGGCCCAGGGATCGCGGCCGACGCGCTGCCACGCGTCTTCGACCGCTTCTACCGCGCCGACCCCGCCCACAGCGGTGAGGGCAGCGGACTGGGACTGGCGATCGTCGCGGCGGTGGCGCAGGCGCACGCGGGCACCGTCGACCTCGCCGGCACGGAGGGCCGCGGCACCCGGGTGAGCGTCCGCCTGCCGCTGGCCTCCCCGGAGAACTAGCCGGTCAGAGGAGTGCGAGGGTCCTGTCGTGGCCGTCCAGGATCTTCGCGGGGTCGGTGTCCAGGACGTTGTGCAGCAGCGTGGCGTACACGTCGCGGAAGTCGGTCGTCGTGCGCAGGTCGTCGTCGGTGAGATCGGTCAGGCTCGGCTGCTCGCCGTAGAAACCGCCCTTGACCGGCTCGCCGAGTACGAACACCGGTCCGGCGGTGCCGTGGTCGGTGCCCTGGTTGGCGTTGGCCCGGGGGCGGCGGCCGAATTCCGAGTAGACGGCGACGACGACTCTGCGGCCGGCCTTCGTCTTGCGGACACGCTCCATGAAACGGCTCAGGTCGCCGTCGAGCGCGCCCAACAGCCGTGAGTGGGTGGTCTTTTCGCCCGCGTGGGTGTCGAAGCCGCCGAGGCTCACGCTGTAGGCGCGGGTCGACACCCCCGCCTCGATCGCCTTGGCCACGACGTCGAGCTGCGCGCGGAGTTCGCCCTGGCCACCGGCGGAGGCCCCCTCGTTCCCCTGTCCCTCGTCGCGGGGCTCGCCCGGGTCCTGGGTGTCCGGCTCCTCTTCACTGTTGTAGGCGGAGGAGACTTTCGTGAGATCGGCCAGCGAGGTGCCTGCCCGTTCCAGCAGGGGATGGGCGTCATCGCCGACGTGCGACAACTCCGCGCACGTACGCTGCCAGGCGTCCGGCAGCTTCCGGCCACCCAGCCGTACAGCCGCACCCGCGGTGGTCTCCCCGGCCATCAACGGCGGCAGGGTGGCGCCCACGGAGACACCCTTGAGCGGGTCGCCGCCGCCGTCGTGGTCCAGCCAGCGGCCCAGCCATCCCGAGGGCACCGGGCCGGAAGGCGAGGCGGTCTGCCAGATCCCCATCGACCGGAAATGACTGTGATCCGGCTTGGGATACGAGACCCCGCGCACGACCGCGAGCCGCTTCTCGTCCCAGAGCTTCTTCATCCCCTTCATCCCCGGGTTGAGGCCGAGTCCTTCCCCCAGTGCCAGGACCTCGTCCTCCCCGTAGGCGAGATCGCCACGCAGGTCCTGGTAGTGGGAATCGGCCGCCGGCACCAGGGTGTTGAGGCCGTCGTTGCCGCCGTAGAGGGTGACCAGTACGAGCGTGGCGGCGTCGGCGTCCGGCTCCCCGGAGCCGGTCGCGAGCAGCTCGTCCAGCCCCCACGCGGTCGCCCCGGCGGCGAGCGCGGCCCCGCCGACCACGCCGCTGGTGGTGAGGAACTTGCGTCGGGTCCAGGTGTCCACGTGCGCTCTCTCCTTCAGTTCAGTACGAGGTGTTCGGGGGCGGTCAGCGCGACGGCCGTGATCTTGCGCGGGTCGCGTGCGGCGGCGGTGAGCACGCCGCGCGTACTGTCGCCCCAGCGACCGATGCCGAGCTTGCGGGCCAGCAGCTCTGGGCGTTCCTTCGCGGAGGCGTTCTCCACGTCGCTCAGATCGGCCTGCTGTACGAGAGCCTGCGCGAAGCCGATCCGCACCTGTGCCGCTGCCGTGGTCAGCCACGCGGCACCGGCCGGCCAGCCGCCGACGCTCTCGGGCGCGAACGGCACCTGGCCGAGCCCGGCAAGGGTGCGGGTCAGCAACCGCGTGCGAACCTTTTCCGGCAGCTTCGAGGGCCGTACGCCCAAGGCCCGAAGGCTGCCCACCACGTACTCGATCGGCTGTTTGACCAGTACGTTGTCGGCGTCCGTGAAGGCCTCGTCGGTGAACATGGCCCGGAACATCGCGGAGGAGTCGCGCTGTTCGCCGTACGCCTTGGTGACTCGCGTCAGGGCTGCTTCCGACGGCTTGTTCTCGTTGCTCACCAGGGCGCCCCACATGCGTCCCGCCACATGGGCGTGCGAGTCGGGCAGGCTCACCAGATGGTCCACGAGCGTCCGCGCGGTGAAGCCGGCCTTCTCGCCGACGATGGTCTGCGGGCCCCGGTCGTGCCGACGCGGCTGGAAGTGGGACTGCCAGGGATGTGCCTTCCGTTCGAGGGTCCAGCCCGTGAGGGCGGCGGCTGCCTCGCGTACGTCGGTCTCGGAGTAGTTGCCCACGCCGAGCACAAACAGCTCCATCAACTCCCGGGCGAGATTCTCGTTGGGGGCCTTCGCGGTGCTGCCGTCGGCGTCCAGCCACACCATCAGCGCGGGATCCACCACCATGGCGCGGGCCAGCGTCCGGAAGTCGCCGCCACCCAGGCGCCGCAGCGTCTCGTTCTGCTGAAGCATCGCCGCACCGGACTTCACCTTCTGGATCGAGGTGGCCCAGTGGTTGTGCCACAGCAGCGTGCGCTTCTCCGCCCACGGCTCCTCGGCGGCCACCATGCGCTCCAGCCACCACAGCGTCAGTCGCTCACGCTGCTGCCGAAGTGTCCGACGGTACTCCTTCCGTACGGGATCGTTCTTGCCCTGACCTCCGGAGTCGCCGGACTCCTCATCGGCCGGCCCGCCGGAGCTCGGGGACGGGCTCGCGCCGTCGAGAGCGTCGTCGGCGACGGAGAAGGCGGCCGGCTGTTCGCCGTCGTCCGTCCGCCGGGGCCGCTTGCTCTGCCGCTTCTCCAAGCGCTCCTCGGCTTCCGTGCTGCGTGGCGGCAAGGGCCCAAGCCGCGGCGCGGGCGTCGCGTCGGCCCCGGCGTCCCGCCCTCCGGCCAACAACCGGTCGAGGGTCTCGTCGAAACCGGACTTCTCCGCGGCGTCCACCGCGTCCGCGCTCGCGCCGAAACCCGTGCGTTGAAGCAGGCGCGTGACCTGCGCCCTGGTATCGAGTGTCCGTCCCATGACCGCGAGAATGCCGTGCGTCCGTCCCAACAGCGTCAGTGGAAGGTGGGAATGCGGTGTGAACCGGCACCGAGCCCGTCGTGGGGCTCGACCGTTCCCGCGGGCCGCGGCGCAGTCCCGGCTGTCGGGCAGGAGACGGCGAGAGAACACGTCGGGTTGTCGAGCGGAGCCTTGTCATCCCGACCGGTCCACCGTGCTGGGCGGCACGGCGGTCGGTCACGACCTGGACGCCGCGGCGGGAATGACGCAGGTCCGGAGCATGCTCCGGACCTGCGCGTGGACGGCTCTCAGCTCACCCGGCCCGACCGGGCGCCGTCGCCGTCGCGGGTCGCGGCGTTGAGGACGTCGAGGGCGCTCTGCTGGCACTGGTGGCTGGTCTCGTTCGGCGGTCCGCTCCAGTCGGAGCCGTAGAAGTCGTCGTCGTCGCGGGCGTTGTCGTACGCGGAGTCGGCCTGCCGGTCGAGGTAGGCGCTGTAGGGCCGGTCGTCGAGGGCCCGGTTCAGGTCGCCGAGCCCGCGGGTGTAGGCGCCCTTGAAGGAGGCGCCGTCGCTGTCGCAGGGGGTGTTGTCGCCGCCCGGCTCGTGCAGGATTCCGTCGGTGTTGATTCCGGTCGACGTGGTGGAGGCGTCCGCCAGCGTGCGGGCCATGTCCAGCAGACCGTCGTCACCCGTCGCCCGGTGTAGCTCGGCCAGTCCGCCGAGCACGATTCCCTGGTTGTAGGTGTAAGTGGGCTGTCCGTTGTTGGCGCAGTCGTCGCCGAGGCCGTCGTTGATCATGTTGTCGGAGTTGATCATCCCGCTGTCCTGGAACCACTCCCATTCCCTCTGAGCCTCCTCGAGGTAGAAGGTGTCGCCCGGGATGCGGTTGTGCAGGGCGGCGTTGAGCTGGAGATAGAGCTCGTTGGTGACGGCGTTCTTGTACGGGTCGTCCACCTTCCACTGCACGCCTCCGCCGCACTCGTCCGTCCAGTGGTCGGCCATGTGGGCGGCGTCGGCGCGGGCGGTGTCGAGGTAGCGGGTGTCGCCCGTGAGGTCGTACGCCTTGACCCAGGCCAGTCCCCACCAGCCGGTGTCGTCCAGGAACTCGTTGGTGAAGTCACCGTCGTGCGCGTCGATGTTGAGCTCGTACGTCCGGGCGATGGCGTACTCGTGGTCCTGCACGCCGCCGTCGGCGATGTTGTCGATGATCGCGGTCAGGGCGTTGGCTCCCGTCCACCAGCCGTTGTTCTCGAACAGCCCACTCTCGTTGTCGTACATGGTCATGAGCGCCGTCGCCGCCGCGTTGCTCCGGGCGTCCGCGGCGCGAGCGCCGACCGGCGCCCGGCCGGTGTCGTTCTCCTGGGCGGCAGTTGCGGTCGATGGGACGGCACACAGAATCAGGCCGGCGGACAGGACGGCTGCGGCTGCGGTCTTCGTGCGGGCGAAGAACATGATGTCTCTCCATCCGCGGTCGCAGTCGCGACCGCGGTCGATAGGGAGTGTGTGGGGACGCGCTGCACATGAGGGGACGCAGGGTTGGGGTCTGTCGGGGCAGGGGCCGGTGGTCGGGCGGCGTCTTCCCGTGGAAGCGCATCCGTTTTGTTGGCCACTACAAGATGGTCATGAGTTTCGTCACCCCTTGACGTCGATAGTCTTGTTCATTCCAGTGCATGCGTTGGTCTACATGCCAATGTCCATGGATAGGCTGCCGCCATGGAGCACGAGACGCCTGCCGCCTGGCCCGCACGTCGGCGGATGCCCGACCTCACGACCCTCGACGCCCCGACACGCACGGCGGTGGTCGCCGCCGTGGCGCGTCTGCGCACGCTGCACGACGATTTCGCCGACCGTGTCCTCGCGCTGATTCGCCGGCATCTCCCGGGCTACGCGGTGCTCTCCGACGACGAGATACGGGTGACCGCGAGGAAGTTCATGGACATCCTCGTCTCGGAACTCTCCTCCCTGCGCGTCCCCGACGCGGCTCTGCGCGAGATGCTCGGCGACTTCGCCGTCGAGCGGGAGGCCCAGGGCCTTCCGCTCGACGTGCTCGCCATCGGCTACCAGCTGGGCTCGCGGGAAATGCTCGCCGTGCTTGACGAGGTGGCGGCCGAAGTGGGCCTGCCCGCCGACCTCTTGCTCGCGGTTCACGACAGCACCTGGGAGTTCTCCATAGAGGCGTCCGCGGTGTTCGCGCGCGTCCGCAACGGCCTCGCCCTGGAACGCGCCCACTTCGATGCCGAACGCCGCTCGGCCTTCGCGGGCGGCGTTCTCAGCGGGACGCTTCAGGCCGAGGGGATCAACCGCGAGGCACACCTTCTCGGACTCACCTCCCAGCCCTGCCATGTGGCCCTCGCCGCGTGGGCCACGTCCGCCACCGACGCTGTCGCGGTCCGCCGGGCCATCGCCTCGGCGCTGCGCGTCCCCACCGACCGGTTACTGTTCGCCCAGGTCGGGGAGGTCCTCGGCTTCATCGCGCCCCGGCCGCCCGAGTCCGTCGTCGGCCATGTGGTGGCGGTCGGTCCGCCGCTGCCGCTCGAACGGCTGGACACGAGTTTCGACGAGGCGGTACTGGTTCTGGAGACCGCGCGCCGGTTCGCCATGCAGGGCGTCGTACACCTCTCCGATCTCGGGCCCCGACCACTTGTACTCTCGCAGGCGCACACTGCCGAGGGCCTCTCCGCACGGCATCTGGCGCCGCTCGACGGCGCGGGGCGTTCGAGCAAGGAGATCGAGGAGACCGCGCGGGCGTACCTCGAATGCGACCAGGACGTGCGGGAATTGGCCCGCCGGCTCGACGTGCATCCGAACACCGTCCGGTACCGGGTGCACCGCTTCCAGGAACTCACCGGGCTGGACCTGCGTCGTACCGAGGACGTCGTGACCTCCTGGTGGTTGCTGAACCGCCGGCGCGGCTGAGGCCGTGTCCTTGCTCTCGCACCCCTGCTCATCCCTTGCTCGCTCCGAGGGACAACCCCGCGATGAACTGTTTCTGGAGCAGTACGTAGACGAGCAGGGTCGGGATCGCGGCGAGCATGGCACCCGCCGCGATGAGGTTCTGGTTGCTCACGAACTGCCCCTGGAGATTGGCCAGGGAGGAGGTCATCGGTCGTTTGTCCCCGGACGACATGAGGGTGATGGCCCAGAAGAAGTCGTTGTAGATCCACGTCGTCAACAGGGTGGCGAGTGCGGCCAGAGCGGGACGGCACAGGGGGACGGTGAGGCTCCAGAAGCGGGTCCACAGGCCGGCCCCGTCCATCAGGGCGGCTTCGTACATCTCGCCGGGTATGGACTTCATGTAGTTGCTCAACACGAATACACAGAACCCCAGTTGGAAGGCCACGTTGATCACGATGAGGCCGAAGGCGGAGTTGTACATCAGGCCGCTGTCCGCGAGAAACGACGGCAGCGGGATCTGTAGATACATCCGGAACAGCGGGGTGATGATCACCTGTTGAGGAAGCAGGTTCCCGGCGGTGAAGAGGATGAGCAGGGCCACGTTGACCCTGAGGTTCACACGCGTGAGCACGAAGGCCGCGCCGGCGGCGAGTGCCAGCGCGACGACGACCGCCGGCACGGTGATCAGTAGCGAGTTCCAGAAGAACCGGCCCATGTCCGCCTGGGACCACGCGTCGCCGAAGTTGCTCAGCGTCAACTCGTGCGGCAGTGAGACATACCCGTGTTTACGTGTGTCGGAGTACGGGCGGAGCGCGATGTAGAGCGCGAACAGGATGGGCACCAACCACAGGACGGACGCGCTGACCAGGAACACCTGGGAGAGCAACTGCCCCCGCTTGAGGGGCGTACGAACGCCGTCGGCCGGTACCGCGACGCCCGGCGGCGTCTTCGGACTCACTGTGTTTCCTCTCTGCGGAAGGTCTGGCGGAGAAAGAGGCAGATCGGTACCAGCGAGATCAGCAGCAGGACGACGCCGAGAGCGGAGCCGAAGCCGACCCGCTGGGTCTCGCCGACGATGTTGGAGGTCACCAGGACCGAGAGCAGTTCGAGCCCGTTGATGCCCTTGTTGGTGATGTAGACGAGGTCGAACGCCCGGAGCGACTCGATCACGGTGATGACCATGATGACGACGTTGATCGGTCTCATCACCGGGAAGACGACGCGCCAGAATGTCTGCCAGGCGTTGGCCCCGTCGATCAGGGCGGCCTCGCGCAAGGTCGGGTCGACGGCCTTCAGACCGGCCAGGTAGAGGACCATCACGTATCCCGCCTGCCGCCAGGTGGCTTCCAGGAGGACCGCCCACAGGTTCAGGTCCGGATCCCCGAGCCAGTCGATGGCGTCGCTGTCCCCGTTCCGGCCGATGACGGTGTTGATCACGCCGTAGTTCTGCGAGTACATGAACTCCCAGATGATGCCGACCAGCGCGAGGGAGAGCATGACGGGCAGGAACAGGATGCTCTGGTACATGCGGCTGCCGCGGATGCCCCGGTCGATGACGACCGCGAACAGCATTCCGAGCGGGGTGGCGAGCACGACGAAGACGGCCAGCCAGATCAGGTTGTGCTGCACCGCCGGCCAGAACTCCGGGTAATTGGTCGCGGCCTGGTGGTAGTTCTGGAAGCCGTTCAGACAGCCGTTGTTGAGTACCGGGGGCAGCGCCGGGTCGCACGGCTCGGTGCTCAGATCACCGACGCCGTTCCACCGGGTGAACGAGAGCACCACGGTGCCGAGCGCCGGGACCCACACGAAAGCCAGGGCGAGCAACAGCGGCACCCCGAGCAGCAGGGTGACGACGACGCGGTCGCGGGTGGTCATGTGGCGCATGCGCCGCTTCCGGCGTCTTCCCGGGGGCGGAGGCGGCCCCCCGGGCGGTGCCGGGATCCGGCGTGCGGAGGTGCTCGTGCTCATCCGGTGTAGATCGCCTTCGCCTGGGATTCGGCGCTCTTCTGGAGCCCGGAGATGCCTCCCGTGCCGGGGTCCCCGATGAACTTCTGGATGAGGGAGATCATCGCGGTGGCCATGGCCGGATCGGCGTCCCGGTCCATGAACTGCGCGACGGCCTTGCACTTGCCGATCTCGACGACCGACTTCTTCTGGATCGCGTTGTACGTGGGCACCCGCAGGCCCTTGGCCAGGCCGACGTCCCACTGGTCGGTCTTGAGGTACTCGGCCTCGGCCTCGCCGGTGCCGATGTACTCCAGGAGCGCCTTGGCCGCGGCGGGATTCTTGGCCTTCTTGCTCAGCATGAACCCGTCGGTGGGCGCGTCCATGTAGTCCTGGCCCCACTTGGGGTTGATCGCGGGAAAGGGGAAGAAGTCGAGGTCGTCCAGGTCCGCCTTGTCGCTGACGAACTGCGCGGCCACCTGGTTGGTGCCCTGGAACATCATCCCGGCCTTCTTCGACTCCAGGGTCTTGGCCGCGTCCTGCCAGATCCGGCCGTTCGCGCCGCTCTGCACGTACGGCATCATCTCCGCCCAGTGCTGGAAGACGGTGTGCACGCCTTGGTCGGTCCACGGAATCTCGTGCTTCATCAGCTTCACGTGGTAGTCGTAGCCGTTGAGCCGCAGGTTGAGGATGTCGAACGTGCCGAGGGCCGGCCAGCCGTCCTTGTCGCCGAAGGCGATCGGGATCAGACCGTCGGCCTTCATCTTCTTGCACAGGGCCAGGTACGCGTCCCAGGTGGTCGGGACGGTGTAGCCGTTCCGCGCGAACAGGCTCTTGCTGTAGAAGACGACCCATGGATAGTTGTAGAGAGGTACGAGGTACTGGCGCCCGTCCAGCCCGGTGGACAACTGCTTGGCGGCCGGGCCGAAGTTGGGGCCGATCTTCTCCCAGACGTCGTCGAGCGGTTCGGCCAGCCCCTGCGCGGCGAAGTGCTGCATCCGGTAGCCCGCGAACCAGGTGAACAGGTCGTCGGGGGTGCCCTGGAGATAACTGGTGATGTTCTGCTGGAACGTGTTGTGGTCAACAGTGTTGATCTTGACTTTCACCTTGGTCGATGCCGTCGCCGACGCGGTGAGCGCGGCGAAGGCGGACTTGGTCGCGGGGTCGGAATAGTTCGATCCGAAGGTGACCGTGCTGCCCGCCACCGGACCCGAGGGCTTGGCGGACTCCTCCGGGTCGTCACCACAGCCCGAGAGCAGACTCCCGCCGATCACCGTCAGGCCGGCGGCGCCCACGCCTCTGAGCAGACTCCTGCGTGAATACGTGGAAGTGGAATTGACGATGCTGTCGGGCGGGTCGACAACCGACATGATGCCTCCGTGGTGTGAATGGTTGAACCGGAAGTGACGGCGGTCGGGAAATCACCCGGAGCGGACCTGTCGGCGCGGTTCCAGTCTGTTTCCAACAGAAGCCACCAAGTTGCAACGTGATTGAACGCAGGCGTAGTTCTACGCCCGCCTCACGACCGCGTCAACGTTCCCGGCCACAAACGACTTTGGATCCTGTCGCAATCGGACGCGGATCCGGGTGCCAACCACGCACCGCGCAAGGCGGGGCTTCCTCTGTCGCCAACTCGCCCGTCCACCAGGTCAGTTGACGATTCAAACAGGTCGGAGTCGGTGGGCGGGTCGACGAGGGGGACGCCTGGTGAGGTCGTCTCTATTCCGACGCTCAATTTTGTTGGTTCTTGTGCGAAGTGTTGACGCTTAATCAAACGCGACTCCACACTGTGCCGCACTATCCCCCATCAGAAGGAGTGCGACGCATGCGCGAAAGGAAATTCAGAACCGCGCTCATGATCAAGTACGCGATGGTGGCCGCTCTGACCGTTGCCGTATTACCGGCAGTTCCCACTCGTGCCGCCGCTGCCCCCCTCACCACCTGGACGGTCCCCGGCCCGACCGCGGGTGCGCCGGTCTCCGCACAGGTGACCCTCGACGGCGACGGCGGCGAGCTGAGGTTCGGCGTGTCCCGACAGGGGGCGGTTGTGCTGAACCCTGCCCCCATCGGGATCGAGACCAGCGCCGCCGACCTGACGGAGGACCTGACATTCACCGGGCGCCAGGACCGGGCTGTCACCGAGTCGTACACGATGACCACCGGGAAGAAGCGCTCCCAGCAGACCGCTTTCACCCAGACGACCCTGTCCTTCACCGGCACGGGGGGCGCACGACTGGACGTCGTGGTGCGGGTGTCGGCCACCGGCGCGGCTTACCGGTACGTCCTGCCCGGCTCGGGGAGCGTGACGGTCGAGCGCGAGGCATCGTCCTGGAGTGTGCCCACCTCGGCGAGCGCCTGGCTGGTGCCCGGCCACCGCGAGGACCAGGGCCAGTTCTTCCGTACGACCGCGGGCGGGGCCCCGGCGAACGACTACGCCGTGCCCGCGCTCTTCCAGGTCGGCTCGGACTACGCGCTGCTGGCCGAGACCGGCCTCGACGGGCGCTACGCCGGCAGCCGGCTGAACCACCGGGCCGGGTCGGGGACCTATACCACCGCGCTCACCAACAACGCTCCCGTCACCGCGACTCTGCCCCTGTCCACCCCATGGCGTACCGCCGCTGTCGGAGACCTGGCGACCGTCACCACCTCGACGCTCGTCGACGACCTCGCCGCACCGTCCAAGGTGGACGACACCTCGTGGATCGAGCCCGGGGCCTCCGCCTGGTCCTGGTTGACCGAGCACTCCAGCCCTTCCGATCCCGCACGCCAGCGCGAGTACATCGACTTCGCCCAGCACCACGGCTGGGACTACGTGCTCGTCGACGAGGGCTGGCAGTCGAGCTGGATGCCGGAGCTCGTGGACTACGCCCGTGCGCGTGGCGTCCAGGTGATCGCCTGGTTCAACTCCTCTGCCCTCCAGACGGCCGAGCAGCGGGAGAGATGGCTGCCGCTCGTGAAGAGCTGGGGAGTGGCAGGAGTGAAGATCGACTTCAGCTACGAGTACACCCAGCCCACCCTGAAGTGGTACGACACCGTGCTGGCCCGGACGGCGGAGCTGGAACTGCTGGTCAACTTCCACGGTGCCGCCACCCAGCGCGGCATGCAGCGCACCTGGCCGCACGTCATGACCGGAGAAGCGGTCTACGGCGCGGAACAGCAGAACAACCGGGCCGCGCGCAACACCGTCCTCCCGTTCACCCGCAACGTCGTTTCCAGCATGGACTTCACCCCGGTCGTCTTCAGCATGAGCAACCGGGACACCACCGACGCCCACGAGCTGGCGACCGCGATCGTGTTCGAATCAGGCTGGCAGCACTACGCGGACAACCCCGAGAGCTACCAGTCCCGCCCCGAGGCGCTGCGCATCCTCGACCAGCTCCCCACGGTCTGGGACGAGACACGGCTCCTCGCCGGCACGCCCGGCCAGGAGAGCTACATGGCCCGCCGAGCGGGCGACAGCTGGTACGTCGGCGGTATTTCGGCCCTCCCCGCGAAGACGTTCCAGTCACCGCTGAACTTCCTCGGCGGCGGGCGGTGGCTCCTGGAGACCGTGCGCGACAGCTCCGGGCCGCTGCTGCGTGAGACCCGTGTGGTCAGCGGCGGCGACACCCTCTCCGTGCCGATGCCGCGCAACGGCGGCTTCGCCTCCGTCCTCTGCCCCTACACCACAGGCATGACGACCTGTGGTTCGTCCGACTACGACGGCGTGCTCAAAGGCCAGGAATCCGGACTCTGCGTTGACGTGCCCAACAGCACCCAGACCAACGGAACCGACGTCAAACTCTGGGAATGCAACGGCGGTTCCAACCAGCTCTGGACGCAGACCCCCTCCCGGCAGCTCACCGTGTTCGCCGGCAAGTGCCTCGACGTCGACGGCGGAAACACCGCCGACGGGACGGTGGTGCAGATCTGGGACTGCAACAGCAGCGGCGCCCAGCAGTGGTCCGTGAACACCGACGGCTCCGTGGTCAACCCCGCGTCGGGCAAGTGCCTGACCTCCCGGGGGCACGGCACCGCCAGTGGCACGGCGCTGGAGATCCGCGGGTGCGACGGGGGAGCCCATCAGAAGTGGGCGCGCGCCGCCGCGGCGGGCCCCCTCAAGGGTCAGGAGTCCGGACGCTGCCTGGACGTCCCCGGCAACGCGACGGACAACGGGACCAGGCCGGCCCTGTGGGACTGCAACGGTGGCGCCAACCAGACCTGGACGTCCACGGCTTCCAACCAACTCAGGATCTACCCCACCGAGTGCCTGGGCGTCAGCGGCGGGTCGACCGCCGACGGAAGCGCCGTCGTGATCACCGACTGCGACAACACGGCCGGTCAGCAGTGGCGGGTGAGGTCCGACGGCTCGATCGTCGGCGTGGCGTCCGGCAAGTGCCTGGACGCCTACGACGGTGGTACGGCCAACGGCACCCAGGCGATCATCTGGCCCTGCAACGGGGCTCCCAACCAGAGGTGGAGCCGAGGCTGACCCTGCTCCACCCCGAGTCGCGGCGGGCGCCGAGCGGACACTCGGCGCCCCCGTGCTCACATCAGCCCGCCTCAGAGGCGGACGCGTGCTCCCGAAAGGAAGGAAGAGAACGCATGAGATCACGATGGATGACGCCTGTGTTGGTCGCCACCCTGGCTGCGGGATTCCTGGCGCCCCAGGCGGTGGGGTCGCCAAGGGCCGCGGCGTCGGCGGTGGTGCCGGCGGTGGACAACGGAATCGGGGTCGACGCGCCGTTGATGGGCTGGAGCGGCTGGGGCTTCCTCCAGCGGGACCCCACGGCGGCGAAGTTCAAGGCGCAGGTCGACGCGTTGGTGTCGAGCGGGCTGAAGGACCTCGGCTACAACTACGCGAACATGGACGACTTCTGGTACAAGTGCCCCGGCGGTCAGGGACCCGACGTGGACTCCTACGGCCGCTGGGTGACCGACGAGTCACTGTTCCCGGGCAGCGGTTCCAAGGACGGCATGCACGTTCTCGGGGACTACGTGCACGGCAAGGGCCTGAAGTACGGCCTTTATGTGACGCCAGGCATCTCCGCCCAGGCAGTGGCGGAGAAGACCCCGATCAAGGGCACGCCGTACACCGCGGACCAGATCGCCACGACGAGCAGTGCGAGCAACTTCAACTGCAAGGGCATGCGGAACATCGATTTCAGCAAGCCCGGTGCGCAGGAGTTCATCGACTCCTGGGCCCAGCAGTTCGCCGACTGGGGAGTGGACTATCTGAAGCTGGACGGGGTCGGTCCGTCGAAGACGGCCGATGTCCGGGCCTGGTCGAAGGCGCTGGAGAAGACCGGTCGCCCCATCGCGCTGAACCTGTCCGCCAGCCTGTCCGCCTCTCCCACCTGGTCGGAGCTCTCGAACTCCTGGCGCATCGACGGTGACATCGGTGCCAGCCCGAAGGGTTACAGCTTCCCCCTCACCAGCTGGGAGAACGTCTCCAAGCGGTTCGACGACGCGGCCAAGTACCAGCCGTACGCCGGGAAGGGGGGATGGAACGATCTGGACTCCTTCGGTGTCGGCAACGGTGAGAACAACGGCATCACCAAGCCGCAGCGGCAGTCGCACATGGCGCTGTGGGCCCTGGCCAGCTCCCAGTACATGCTGGGGGCCGACCTGACGAATCTCGACCCGGCGGACAAGGAACTGCTGGCCAACGAGCGGCTCATCGCGATCGACCAGGACGGCATCCCGGCCGCCCGGGTGATCAAGGAGGGCGACCAGCAGGTGTTCGCCAAACGCGAGAGGAACGGCACTTGGTACATAGGCGTCTTCAACACCGACACCACCTCCAGCCACACCTTCAGCGTTCCGCTGGCCCAGCTCGGGCTCAGCGGTACGGCGAAGATCACTGACATGATCAACAATGACAAGCCGCTCGGTACCGTCAGCACCTACACCACCAGCGTGGCGCCCGGGGGAGTGGCCCTCATCTCGGCGGTGCCCACCTCCGGATCGGGCGGCACCGGCGCACTGGTCAGCGCCCAGTCCGACAAGTGTGTCGACATCGACGGGAATGTCCATCTCCCTGGCACCAAGACGCAGATCTGGGACTGCAACGGCGGCCTCAACCAACTGGTCACACCGACCTCCACCGGTGAGCTGCGCACCATGGGCGCCACGGAATGCCTTGATGTCTTCGAGAACGGGACCACCCCGGGGACCAAGGTCTCGCAGTGGAACTGCCACGGCGGCACAGCTCAGAAGTGGACCGTCAAGGGCGACGGCACCATCGTCGCCCGTAAGTCGGGTCTGTGCCTGGACGTGAAGGGCGGGAGGACCACGAACGGTACCGAGCTTCAGCTCTGGACCTGCAACGGAACCGACGGCCAGAAGTGGTCGCTGGACAACCGCTGACCCCCGGCACGGGCCGGCGTGATGCTCACCGGCGCTCCGGCCGCTCTCCGCGGTCGGAGCGCCGGCCATGCCCTGGGGCAGGGCCCGTAGCCCCCCGGGGCAGTCTCCGCGCACACCTGAGAGTTCACTCATCTGAACAGTGGGGCTGAATCCTGTTCGGCGATGAGCTATTTCGTGTGCAGCAGGGTTGACCCTTGTGCGTTTCTGGTCCTAGCGTCGAGGTCTCACGTTCATGTAGAGAATGCTTGTTCATGAATATGAATCTCTACGGCAGCTCCACCCACTCGGTAGGCGCGTGACGCAGCTCCGCTCCTGATGGCCGCACGTATGGGAGACCCGATGAAGCGCGAACAGATCACCCGTAGGACTCTGCTCTCGACAGCCGCCGGCGTAGCGGCGGCAGGAGCCGTCACCGCCGTGCCGGGCCTCGCCGTCGCGGCGGCGGACGAACGACTCACCGACTACGCCTCTCACACCGCCGAGGGCCGAAGCGTCACCGTCACCACTGAGACCGGCCAGCGACTGCGCCTCACCGCGTACGGCGACCAGATGATCAGGGTGCGCGCGGTCCGCTCCGGCGAGAGCTTCTTCTCCGACACCCGCTACGAGATGGTGGAGCCCCGGAACCACACCGCCATGGGCGGCAGCCTGAGCCTCACCGTCACCGGCGACACACTCGAACTCCGCACCGGTGCGGCGAACGGGCTGCGCGTCGTCCTGCGCAGGAAGCCGCTCCGGCTGGAGTTCTACTCCCGGTCCGACGGCGCCCTGCTGGCGAAGGAGGACACCGCCCGCGGCATTGTCTGGAGCGGAACGAACCAGTCCGTCGTCAGTGAGGTGTTCGCGTCCCCGTCGGCCGAGGAGCGCTTCCTCAAAGCCGGGCACGGCACCCTGGGCCGCTCGCCGCGGATCGACCGCACCGGGGACACCGTTTCCCACAACTATGCCGACGCTTCCGCGACCAACCCCGACAACCAGGCTCCGGGCATCGTGCCGCTCTATCTCTCCAGCAAGGGGTACGGGGTCTTCTTCAACACCACGTTCGACACGACGTTCAGCTTCGGCGGAAACGGCGGGTACGGGTTCTCCGCCGACGCACACGACGCCGGGGGCGCCCGCCCCCAACTGGACTACTTCCTGATCAACGGCCCCCGGTTCGTGCAGCTCCTCGACCGTTACACCCAGCTCACCGGCCGCCCCCGGCTGCCCCGGCGTTCCATCTTCGGGCTCCATATGTCCGACAAGAACTTCGCCGGCGTGAGTGACCAGAACTGGTGGCGCGAGAAGATCGGCCGACACCGCGACGCGGGCTTCCCCTTCGACCACCAGGTCAACGACAACCGCTGGCGGGAGGGTTCGGGCTCGTGGTCCGGATCGTGGTTCGAGTTCAGCGCCGACCGCTGGCCCGACCCCGCCGGGTACCGGAAGTGGGCGGACGACAACGGCGTCACGGTGACTCTGGACTACAACCGCAACAACAGTAACGAGATGGCGGGCTGGAGGGGCGGCCCGCCGCCCGGATTCAGCTTCGCGGCAGCCGACCTCAGGAACGTGAAGGAGAGCAACGCCGTTCCCGACTGGAGCAATCCCGATGCCCGTGCCTGGGTGTGGAAGGTTTTCTGGGACAAGGCCCTCGATCCGTCCCTCGGACACCCCGGCGACGGACTGTGGATCGACGAGACCGACGACCTCCACACCATCCCGTACACCGCGCGGACAGCCGACGGCCGCACCTGGGCCGAAGCGCGCAACGCCTACTTCCTGAATCTGCACAAAGGTGTCGGGGAAGAAGGCTGGGACCCCTCCGGGGCCGGACACATCGGATCCGCCAAGCGCCCCTGGACCTGGAGCCGTGGCGCCACCGCGGGCCAGCAGCGTTACGGACACTACTGGACGGGCGACATCAGCCAGACCTACGACGAGATGCGGGCGCAGATCCGGGGTATGCAGACGGCCGGCCTCGGGGGCTTCCCCTTCGCCAACATCGACGGCGGCGGCTTCGGCGAAGGCGGTACGGTGTCCGACGCCTTCTACCGCAACTGGCCCGTCGCCTGGTCCAGCCTCTCCCCGATCTGGCGCCCCCACAGCTCTGCCTCCACCGAGGAACACGGCAAGAAGGCGTCCCGCTGGCCCCTCGACCAGAGCGCGCAGGCGCAGGCGGACTTCCGCCGGTACGGGCAGCTGCGGTACAGGCTGATGCCGTACATCTACACGCTCGCCCACCAGGCCGCCGCCACCGGTCTGCCCATGGCGAGGGCCATGGTGCTCGACTACCAGGACCGTCCCCGGGCCTACTCCCGCGACCTCCAGTACCTGTGGGGCCCCTCGCTGCTCGTCGCACCGATCACTTCCGACGGGGCAGGCGTCCAGAACGTCTGGCTGCCGGCCGGAACGCGCTGGTACGACTTCTGGACGGAGGCCCAGCACAGCGGATCCGACACCGGAGACCTCTCTCATACCGCGCGGACCGGCGAAACACCGCTGTTCGTCAGGGCGGGGGCGATCCTGCCCGGATACCCCTACGCGCAGAGCACCGCCTATCTCACCGGACGCCAGCTGGAGTTGGACGTGTACACGGGGGCGGACGGAGCATTCGAGGTCATCGAGGACGATGGGGTGAGCGAGGCGTACCGGACCGATGGGAGGACGAGCGTCACCCGGCTGACCTTCACCGACGCCTCCACCCGCGTCGTTGTCGCGCATCCCCGGGGGACGTACGAGGGCGCGCCCGGGGAGCGCCGCTATGTCATCCGTCTCCACGGGCTGAGCGCACCGGTGGGGATGCGGGTCAACGGGGGAGGCACCCTGCCGGCCTTCACCAGCGAGGCCGCGGCCCTGCTGAGCGAGAACGGTACCGGCTGTGTCTGGAATGCCGAGACAGAGATCCTGAGCATCGTGACCGCCGAGATACCGGTGTCCGGCAGCGGCGTCGCCGTGACCGTGGAACCGAGCGGCGCCGCCTTCCCCTCCGTCAGCGGCGGAACTGTTCATGAGGCCGAGAACGCGCGGCTCGACAGCGCCTTCGTCATCGACACCCGCCACCCCGGTTACACCGGTGTCGGCTACGCCGACTGCACCGGGACTTCCGCGACGGGATCCACCCTCACGTGGACGGTCGCCGTGACCGCGGCGGGGAGGAAGGAACTCAGAGTCCGATACGCCAACGGAAGTGACTCCGACCGCCCGATGACCTTCGACATCGACGGCACACGTCGGGCCACACTCGCCCTCCCCCCGACCGGCGGCTGGGCCACCTGGTCCACCGCCTCCTTCACCGCGGACCTTCCGCGCGGGGAGAACGTCAAGGTCCGGGCGACGCTCACACAGTCGCGGAGCGCGAACATCGACAGCCTGACCGTGTTGTAGCCGAAGCCGCGTATCGGCGCCTTCGGCGCCACGCGTACCGCGCGTCACAAGGACGAGCATGGCCAGGGCGCAGTCAACTTCCCCTCCCCCTCGGCCTGTTGCTCCATGACGGCACTGACCGGAGAGAGTCCTCGCGCCTCCCGGGATCAGTTGGCCGTGGCCGGGAGCCGAGTCCGCACCGGCCTCTGGGATGCCAGGTCACCGCTCCGTCCTACGTCATCGAACAATCGGTCGTCAGACAATGGAGGAACCCCAGGATGAACAGGCCACAACACCGCACCGTCAGCCGGAAGTTGCTCGGTATCACCACCGCCGGCCTGCTCTGTGTTACCGGACTCGCCATGCCGGGTGCGGCCTCGGCCGAGGTCGCACCCGCGGCCGAGCGAGCCCCGGGTGACAGCCTCGCCCCCACCCCGCCGATGGGATTCAACAACTGGAACACCACGGAGTGCGGCCCGGAGTTCAACGAGGAGATGATCAAGGAGACGGCCGACATCTTCGTCGAGGAGGGCCTCAGGGACGCCGGCTACGAGTACATCAATCTCGACGACTGCTGGGCGGAGCCCGAGCGCGGGGAGGACGGCAAGCTCGTCCCGAACAAGGAGCGGTTCCCGGAGGGCATCAAGGCCCTCGCCGACTACGTGCACGACAGGGGACTCAAGCTCGGCATCTACACGAGCGCGGGCACCAGGACCTGCAGTGAGGTACCGGGAATGCCCGGCGCGCTCGGCCACGAGGAGAGTGACGCCCAGCAGTTCGCCGACTGGGGCGTCGACTACCTCAAGTACGACAACTGCAACCACGAGGGTGTGCCCGCGCAGGAGCGCTACACCGCCATGCGCGACGCTCTCGACGCCACCGGCCGGGACATCGTCTACAGCATCTGTGAATGGGGGGTGAACGAGCCCTGGGAGTGGGCCCCCGAAATGGCCGAACTCTGGCGCACCACAGGTGACATCAACGACACCTGGGAGAAGATGACCGAGAACCTCAAGGAGAACCTTCCCCTCGCCGAGTACGCCGGCCCCGGGCGCTGGAACGACCCCGACATGCTGGAGGTCGGCAACGGAGGCATGAGCGACACCGAATACCGCTCCCACTTCTCGCTCTGGTCGATCATGGCGGCCCCCCTGCTGATCGGCACCGACCTGCGTGAGGCGGACGATGCCACGCTGGAGATCCTCGGGAACGAGGAGGTCATCGACGTGGACCAGGACCCGCTGGGCAAGCAGGGCGAAGTCGTCTCGGACGACTCCGGCAAGTGGGTCATCAGCAAGGAACTGGCCGACGGCAGCCGTGCGGTGGCGCTGTTCAACGAGACCGACGACGAACAGACCATCAGCACCACCGCGGACGAGGTGGGACTGCCGGAGGCCGACACGTACGAGACCCGGGACCTGTGGGAGCACGAGGACGGTGAGAGCTCGGGAGAGTTCGAAGCCGAAGTGCCCGCGCACGGAACGGTGTTGTTGAAGGTGACAGCCGAGTAGGCCGGCCGGGCTCCTCGGTCCGTCCGTCGGCCGGGGGCTGATGTCCGACCGTACGGCGGCCGGGGGCGGGAGTGGGGCGACACTTCAGGGTCGTCCCACTCCCGTGCGCCGGCGCTGTTCGAGTCGTCAAGGACACCACCGCCGGTGTCCGACACCGGTACAACCGGGCCGGCGGATCCGATTCGCCAGGACCTGCGATCGAGTCCGGTACTCATCTGCTCACCGCTCGTGGCCGAGTGCGGCGGCCAGGGTGGTGAGGAGGTCGCTCGCGGCGTCGGGAATGACCGTGCCGGGCGGGAAGACGGCGGCGGCGCCCGCGCGGTGCAGTTCGTCGATGTCGCCGGGTGGGATCACC